>JAAZCR010000061.1 GCA_012513195.1 Bacilli bacterium
CATAAATACATTTATTTCTATAACAACGAAAGATATCAATTAAAAACTAAAGGCTTAACTCCGATTGAATATCGAAATCAAGCCTTAGCTTAAACACTTATTTTATTTATTTCCACTGTCTACTTGACAGGGGGCTGTTCAATCATAGATTTAAAATCCAAATTAAGCACCCTTTTTTATTTGCTAAAGTTGTTAATTTTTTTATCCTCTTTTTTATTATATGATTGAATATTATGTTATTTTAAGTAATAATTATATGTAATCAGGGTTTTTATTGTGACAGGACAAATATAATATTATTAAAGGGGGTGGGAAGATGAAAATTAATGAGGATTTTTTATTTTTAGAGGAATTAGATGCTGATTTAGTTAAACGTTATCAAATGATTGAGGAGGCTTTACGAAATAGTAATTGTACTTTATTTTTACAGATGCAGGTGTATTTGGAACATTTATTTAAATTTGTATCTAAAAAAGAAGGGTATAATATTAGTCAAACGACGTTGGGAGATTTTTTGAAGAACACATCCATTAAAGATTATTGTGCCGCAAGAATCGAGTTTATGAATTTTGATCAACTCAAAGAAATTAACATTTTAGGTAATACCTATAAACATCAGCGATTATTACCTTTTAATATAGAAGAATTTATTAAATGTATTAGAGCAATTTATGATATCTCTCGTAAAGTCTACAATTATTATAATCGGTTACCTAAGCACACTTATAAACTATTAAACGAAGATTATTATCATCAGTTAATTAGAGAGGAACAAAATAAGACAGAAGAAATGTCTATGTATCGTAGTCAAGTTGATTTTTTAAGAGAAGCGTTAATCGAAAAAGATGAAGAACTCGATAAATTACAGATAGAAGTAGATGTTTACAAAGAACAACTAAAAAAGATTAATAATAATGAAAAAATGGTAAGACATCTGCAGAAAGAGAACGCAAATCTTAAAGAAAAACTAGAGACCTTAACTAATGATAATAAGTTATTAAAACAACAGTTACATGTGATATATCAAGATAAAGAGAAATTAGCAAAAGAAAACAAATCGTTAAAAGAGTTTAAAGATGCTGTGGAAAAAATTTTGCACAAAGTGGTACTAAACAACCATCTAAAATCCTATGATATTCTCAATTTAAATTATTATATTGATAAATATTTACCTAATACAAAACACATATGAGTCAATTATCATATGTGTTTTGTGTTTGGTAAAAAAAATGGTAGAATATTTATAAAATATTAAGAAATTGTTAAAATTTTGTTAATTATATGATAAAATATTTATACTATTTGCACGAGGTGATTATCTATGTTCGAAGTAAATGAATTAGAATATGCCTTAAGAATGTTAGTAGCATTTATCGCAGGTGGAATTATTGGCTTTGAGCGAGAACGCCATAAGAAACCCGTCGGTTTCCGTACTTATGTGTTAGTTTGTTTAGGGAGTGCGGTTATTACAATTGTTGGAGTGGAAACCGTTCAACAAACTTTAGCACTGGCATCTCATGACCAAGCTATTTATAATGTTTTGAAGATAGATACAGTACGATTAAGTGCGCAAGTAGTTTCAGGAATTGGTTTCTTAGGTGCAGGTACCATCATCCATAATAAAAATAATATCATTAGTGGGCTAACTTCAGCAGCTAGTTTATGGGCAGCAGCGATGATTGGTATTGCGATTGGATATGGTTATTACTTTATTGGTATTCTCGCTACTTTCTTAGTAGAAGTTACACTTATATTAGGTAGTATACGCTCATATTATAATCGACCTCAATCAGTTAAAAATAAAGAAGAAGAATAATGAAGGCAGCACAAGTAGTGCTGCCTATATTTTTTTTGTCATTTTCCGATGTTCAATATTGGCATCAAGAAAGATTTCACCCTCAGCTTTATAACCTAAGCGTTCATAAAAGGGAATGGCTGTAACTTGGGCGTTAAGCATGGTTTCTTTAATGCCTAGTGCTTTCGCATGCTCTTCAATGGTGTTCATAATTAATCTTCCCACACCTTGTTGGCGATATTCTTTTAAGACACAAACGCGTTCAACTTTACCGATGTTATTGACTATACGAAACCGTGCTGCACCAATAGGGCGATCATTATCATCATAAACAACAAACTGTGTAGCTTCACAGTCTAAAAAATCAATTTCTTCTTCGATAGGCACTTTTTGTTCAATCAAGAAGACTTTACTCCTAACTATAACTTGATCATAAAAATGTTTTTGACAGTTTGCGATTATACACTTCATAAACTCACCTCTTATATCATAAATATTTTAATGTCTTTAACCTCTTTTTTCAACCATAAAATTAATTTACAAAAAAATTATGAATATAAAAGTAATTATGATATAATTAAGACAAGTGAAAAACGTCAATAAAATGTTATTAGAGGTGAAGTATGTTAATTGTTGAAAACATTACGAAAACTTATCGACTTAGTAGAAAACAAATGTACATTGAAAACGCCACCAACCCTCTAAAAGTTGCTGCCAATAATGTTAGTTTTACAGTTAAACCAGGTGAAATTTTTGGTTTATTAGGACCTAATGGAGCTGGTAAAACTACTACACTAAGATGCATTTCAACACTAATAAAACCTGATAGTGGCGATGCTTATATTGATCTTGGCAATGAAAGAATTAGTGTCGTTCATGAAGATGATAAGGCTAGAGGGAAACTATCGTTTTTAACTAGTGAATTAAAACTAGAAGAACATTTTACCCCAAACTATTTGTTTAGTTTTTTTGGACAACTATATGGTTTAGATGAAGAAACTATCGCACAAAACAAAAAGAAGTTATTTGACACCTTTGGGATTAACGAATTTGCGGAAATTAAAGTTAGTCAGATGTCAACAGGGATGAAACAAAAAACCTCCATTGCGATTTCGTTAGTCCATAATCCTGACATCATCATCTTTGACGAACCTACTAATGGTTTAGATGTTTTAACAGCGCGAACGGTTACGGACTATTTAAAAGAAATGCGTAATGAATGTAAAACAATCGTTATTTCAACACACATCATGAGTTTAGCAGCTAAACTATGTGACCGCATTGGTATTATTATTGATGGTAAGATTCGAAAGATTGGTACAGTTCAAGAAATTCTTGATGAAACTAATACTGATGATTTAGATGATGCGTTCTTTGAAATTTTCAAGAAAGCGAAAGAAGAAGATGGGGGTGAATTAGCATGAAAAATATCTGGACAATTTTGAAGAAAGAGTTAGCACGCGTTTTCACAGATAAGACCATGATTTTTTCACTTTTCATTTTACCTCCACTTACAATCTATCTTATTTACGGTTTAATGGGGTTATCGCTTAAAAATGAAACAGAAAAGATTAATACTTATACACCCACGGTTTATGTTGTGAACGCTCCAGATACTTTTGTTAATAATGAAAAACAAGTAAAGAGTTTTTCTGAAATCGTAGAAGAATATAAACAGTTAATGAAATTAACTGAAACTAATAGTTTAATCGCTAATGCGAATTTCTTTTATATCAATGAAGATGAGTTAGAAGATGCCAAGAGTAAACTACAAACTAAGGAAGTAGACCTCATTCTTTATTTCCCAACTAATTTTATTAGTTTAGTGCAAAATGGTAGTACAAACAATAAACCACAAGTGGAAATTTTATACAACATTGATAAATCTTATTCTGAAAGTACCTATTATGATAGTTTAAGTCTTATAAATCAATATAAAAACACTATCGCTGCTACGTAAATTGATTTGAATGAACTTATTATTTTCGATCAAAAGGTAACTGATGTTGGTGATACGGAAAAAGCGCAAGGACGGTTCTTAGGAATGATCTTACCAATGATACTGATAATCTATCTATTTACTGGCGCTATGAGTGTCGGAATGGAATCAGTAGCAGGTGAAAAAGAACGAGGAACGATTGCGACATTACTTGTTACACCTATTAAACGCAGTGAATTGGCAATTGGTAAAATTATCAGTATATCAATTATCGCTGTCCTATCATCTATTGCCTCTTTCTTAGGGATTGTCGCAGTAATGCCACAACTTACACAAATGAGTGGTGGCGATGAAAATATCATCGGAGGATTAAAATATCAAGTTGGCGATTATTTGATGTTATTTGGCATAATGTTTGTTTCTGTATTAATGTTTGTTGGATTGGTACTCATAGTTTCAACATTTGCGAAAACAACGAAACAAGCAGGTGCCTTAACAACACCACTTATGCTTGTGGTGATGGGAATTTCCTTCCTCAACATGTTTAGCATGGAAGTCAGTCAAAATCCTCTTGAGTACCTAATCCCAGTTTATAACATTGTTTTAGCATTAAAAGCCATTTTCCAATTTAGCATTACCTTCGTAAACTGGTTATTGGCAATATTATCTACAATCATATTTATTGTTTTATTAGTTTTCTTAATTCAAAAGATGTTTAAGAGTGAAAAAATAATGTTTAGTAGATAATAATATTAAGGGGTGGTGCAGTAAAAGAAAATTACTAGCGCTTACATTTTGGCTTTTTCTTGAAAAATCAGTTGATTAGTAGTAAAATTAGGGTGGTACAATAATAATGTGAAAAAAATCACATGTAAATATTAAGGAGGAAGAATATGGCTGTTAAAGTCGCTATTAACGGATTTGGTCGCATTGGACGCTTAGCATTCCGTTTAATGTTTAATGATCCAGACTTTGAAATCGTTGCGATTAACGATTTAACTGATGCTGGTACATTAGCTCACTTATTAAAATATGATTCTGCTCAAGGTAGATACAATTTACCATTAGAAGCAAAAGAATCAGCAATCGTTGTTGATGGTAAAGAAATTCCTATTTATGCTGAAAAAGATCCTAAACAATTACCATGGGGACAATTAGGCGTTGATGTTGTATTAGAATGTACAGGTGTATTCACCGATAAAGAAAAGGCAGAAACACACATTGCTGCTGGTGCTAAACATGTAATTATTTCTGCCCCTGCAAAAGGTGATTTAAAGACTATCGTATATAATGTTAACCATGATATTTTAGACGGTAGCGAAACTGTTATTTCTGGTGCAAGCTGTACAACTAACTGCTTAGCTCCAATGGCAAAAGTCTTACATGACAAATTCGGTATTGTTCAAGGTTTCATGACCACAATTCATGCTTATACAAAAGACCAAAACACTCTTGATGCTCCTCACCGCAAAGGTGATTTAAGAAGAGCAAGAGCTGCAGCTGCTAACATCGTTCCTAACTCAACTGGTGCTGCCAAAGCTATCGGTTTAGTTATTCCTGAATTAAATGGTAGATTAGATGGCTCAGCTCAACGCGTTCCTGTCATCACTGATTCCATTACTGAATTAGTTTGCGTCTTAGAAAAACCAGCTACTAAAGATGAAATCAACCAAGCAATGAAAGAAGCTGCTAACGAAACATTAGGTTACACTGAAGATGAAATCGTATCAAGCGACGTAATCGGTATTACTTATGGTTCATTATTCGACGCAACTCAAACTAAAGTTATGACTGTTGGTGACAAACAATTGGTTAAAGTTGCAGCTTGGTACGATAACGAAATGAGCTATACTGCTCAATTAGTTCGTACAGCTAAATACTTCGGACAATTAATTAAATAGTTATTTTAGTTATAGACATTAAAAGGTTATCAAGTTTACGTTGATAACCTTTTATTTTTATATTAAATGTATTTATATTTCATATTATCCTCCTATTAATGAATAAGATTATATAGATTAATGTTGGTGGAGGAAATATGAAATACCTAGTAGAAGAGATTATTTGGGGTTGGCCATTAATAGTCATATTATTATCATTAAGCTTCTATTTTTCTGTAAAAACACGTTTTGTTCAATTTCGCTATCTTAAACTAATACCAAAACTCTTATTTGAGAAGAATAATAAAAGCAATAAGTTTAGTGCTTTTCAAACTGTTTCATTGATTTTAGCCAATCATATTGGAACGGGTAATATTGTTGGTGTAGCCTATGCGATATGTTATGGGGGACCAGGAGCTATATTTTGGATGTGGATGACTGCCTTAATTTGTTCCTCTTTATCTTTTATGGAAAATACTTTAGGTCAATTATATAAAACTGAGATTAATGGAGAATATCGGGGTGGAACTGCTTATTATATTTATCGAGGAATAGGATCACAATTTTGGGCCTATAGCATCTCAACGTTATTTCTTATTTGTTTAGGAATCTTTATGCCTACAATTCAAGCTACCACCATATCCGAAACACTAAACACGACCTTTAACATAAACAAATTATTGATAGGAATATTAGTGACAGTATTACTTGGTTATGTAATTATCGGTAATGCAAAACGTTTAGTCAGATTTGCGGAAGTTTTAATTCCGTTCATGGCATTCTTTTACATTATCATATCTCTAGTAATTATTATTTCACATTTCAATTTACTCGATGATATCATTAGACTTATCATTAGTAATGCCATAAATAAAAAAGCAATTTATGGTGGTATTATTGGTAAGTCCATAAACATCGGCATGCGTCGAGGGATTTTTACACATGAAGCAGGTATTGGTACTTCCCCTAATATATCTTCCTCAAGCAATGTTAGTCATCCTGTTAAGCAAGGATTATTATCGAGTTTTTGCATCTTTATTGATACGATACTATTATGTTCCTTGACAGCTTTTATTATATTAATTACTAATAAGTACAATATTATAAGTGAGAATGAATACTTATTTATTGGATTACCTAATAAGGGGTACAACGAATTTGTGAGCGAGGCAGTAAACACTGTTTTTATAGGTTGGGGTAATCTCTTTATCACAATTTCTATCTTTTTATTTGGTTTTACAGCTTTATTTGGTAGTTTTTATAATGCCCAAACTAATTTGATGTTTATCTTTCAGGGGAAGAAGTACGAAAAAGCGAATGTTGTTTATAAGATCTTCTTTTTAATTATAATTTTCATTAGTAGTTTTTATAAAGCTGATATTGCGTGGATCATTACTGATTTGGGTGTAGGAGTTGCAGCATTTGTGAATATTATCGTGCTCCTTATCTTAAATAGAAAAGTTATTGATGCTTTAAAAGATTTTGAGTTAAAATATAAAAAGAAGTTAAATTTATCTTATTATAATAATGAATTAGAATGCTGGCGAAATCAGGTGAAATGATGAAGATTGGGATTTTAGCGATTGGTGATGAAGTCGTAAGTGGAAAAACGTTAAATAGTAACGCAACTTTCTTAGCGAGCACTTTAGAAGCCAATCAATTTGAAGTGACAAGGCATTTGGCAGTAAGAGATATTGAAACAGAAATCCTTCAGGCTTTACATTTTTTATATGAAACTGCGAATGTCGTTATCACCATTGGTGGACTAGGTCCAACATTAGATGATTTAACAAAAGATGTGTGTGCTAAATATTTTGATGAAGAAATGGTATTATATCCTGAAGTAGTTGATAAGATAAAAACTTATTATCAACATACTCATAAATCTATGCCTGAAAATAACATTAAACAAGCATATTTTATTCCTGGGTCAATTATTGTAGAGAATAAGCATGGTACTGCACCAGGCATGATTTATGAAAAAGCGGGAAAAGTTATCATTAATCTTCCTGGTCCACCAAATGAATTAGAGCCCATGGTAAATGAATATGTTCTTCCTTACTTGGACAAGTTAGGGTTCCATAAGATTTATAAAAAACAATACCGCTTAATGAATATTGGTGAATCAGATGCGGAAATGCACATCAAGGACTTTTATAACTTATTCCCTCATATAAAAATCGCATCTTATACTGGCGTCGGATTTGTGGATTATCGTATTATTACGACTGATCCTAATTATAAAGAGGAATTTGATAAATGTGTCCAAGCTTTCGAGGAAAGGATGAAGGAAAATATCGTTGGTGATGGTAGTGAGCCACTACAAAAAACTATTATTGATTTGTGTAGAGAAAAAGGATTAACTTTAGCGGTTGCAGAAAGTTGTACAGGAGGAATGATTACTTCTTCTATTGTGGATATTTCAGGAAGTTCTGATATCTTAATCGAAGGTGTTGTCACTTATCATAATGATAGTAAAATGGCCCGATTAGGAGTTAAAGAGGAATTATTAGAAAAGTATGGTGCTGTAAGTCCAGAAGTGGCTTTAGCGATGGCTACAGGCGTGCGATTAACAAGTAAGGCGGATATCGGTATTAGTACGACAGGTATCGCAGGACCAACGGGTGGCACGAAAGAGAAACCAGTCGGCTTAGTATATAGTGCGATTGATTTTCAGGGAGAAACCTTTGTTTTTAAGAACATCTTTAGAGGAGATCGAAATAAGGTTAGACAACGTGCTACTTTACAAATATTATTTGAATTATACAAGGTAATCACGAAAACGTTTTAATTGTGATTTTTTTCGCAAAGTAATTGAATTTACATCTTTCCCAAATTATAATATACTTGTATCAATAAGGAGGTTTTTATTATATGGCGAAAAAGACAATTAGAGATGTGGATCTCAAAGGTAAGAAAGTATTAGTACGGGTTGACTTTAATGTGCCAATGGATAAAAAAACACGGGAAATCACAGATGATAACCGTATTATTCAAGCACTTCCAACTATTCAATACATTATCGATAATGGCGGAAAAGCAATTCTTTTCTCTCATTTAGGCAAAGTTGAAAAAGAAGAAGATAAAGAAAAGAATACCTTAAGACCAGTCGCTAAACGTCTTAGCGAACTCTTAAATAAAGAAGTTGTATTTGTTCCTGTTACACGCGGTAAAGAATTAGAAGATGCGATTAATAATCTTAAAGAAGGCGATGTTCTCTTATTTGAAAACACACGTTTTGAAGATTTAAACGGCAAGAAAGAATCCAAGAACGATCCAGAATTAGGTGCATACTGGGCAAGTTTAGGTGATATTTTCGTAAATGATGCCTTCGGTACAGCTCATCGTGCTCATGCATCTAACGTCGGAATCGCTCAACATCTTGAATGCGTATCAGGATTCTTAATGGAAAAAGA
>JAAZCR010000008.1 GCA_012513195.1 Bacilli bacterium
TCAAACAACAATCGTTCCAACCATTCTGGTTTTAAATGTTCTAGTTCTTTTCCAGGTCTGTGTAAGAGCACTTTTCGAAGTCTACCGATTTCATTATAGACTTGAATGCGTCCCAAAAAATCACCCCATTTTTAGTCTATTGGTTTTAGACGCGCTGTAAAGTGTCTTAATACAGGAGGTTCATATACAAATTCTAATCCTTTAAGTGTATGTCTTCTTTGATAAACCGCAATCACTGCGTCTGCTACCACATCTAAATGAGCGTATTCATAAACACGTCGTGGAATTGTTAGTCGCATGAATTCCAACGGGCTTTCGAGGTTCTCTTTAGTATCAGGATCCCGTCCTAATAAAAATGATCCAATCTCTACTGCCCTTACACCTGCTTCTAAATATAACTCATTAACTACCGCTTGGGCAGGGAATTGATAATATGGAATATGTGGACAAATCTTCTTACAATCAACAAATACCGCATGCCCTCCAACAGGATATTGAATTGGCACACCTGCTTCTAATAAACGGTCACCCAAATATCTTACTTGATCGTACCGATGAGTTAAATAATCGATTTCTAAAGCTTCTTCAAGCCCTACCGCTAAAGCTTCCATATCTCTACCTGATAGTCCCCCATAGGTAGGAAAACCTTCAAATGGTACAATAAAAGTACGACATTTTTGGTATAATTCTTCATCTTCTTTAATAGCGATTAATCCTCCAATGTTTACTAATCCATCCTTTTTCGCACTCATGAGGAATATATCCCCATAACTTAACATTTCTTGAGCGATATCTCTTATCGTTTTATCTTTATACTCTTCTTCTCTTAACTTGATAAAATATGCATTTTCCGCATATCTTGCCCCATCAATAATGATTTTAATCCCATATTTATCAGCTATTTTTCTAACCCTACGGATATTATCCATACTTACGGGTTGGCCACCAGCTGAGTTATTCGTTACAGTAACAATGATTCCCGCAATGTTTTCTTTACCTTTTTCAATGATTGTTTCTTCTAATCTAGCGAGGTCAAAGTTACCTTTAAATGGATGGTATTTTTCGGTTTCGAAGCATTCAGGAATTACACAATCAATCGCACGTGCTCCTGCTAATTCTACATGGGCTTTTGTAGTATCAAAATGCATGTTACTAATGAAATACATTCCTTTGTGTTTAACAAGCAGTGGTAAAACCACTTGCTCTGCACCACGACCTTGATGAGCAGGAATAACATACTTATAACCTGTGATATCTCTTACTACTTTTTCTAGATGATAAAAACTACGACTCCCCGCATAAGCTTCATCACCAAGCATCAAGGCAGCCCATTGGTTTTGACTCATAGCACCTGTACCACTATCAGTTAGTAAGTCAATGTACACATCTTCACTGCGTAAAGCAAACGGATTATAGCCGCATTCTTGTAAGAGTCTTTCACGTTCTTCTCTTGTGGTCATCCTAATGGGCTCAACCATTTTAATGCGATATGGAGGAGCCATGTACTTGCGTTCCATATTAACCCTTCCTTTCATCATATAAAAACGCTTTCATCTAATTATATCAAATATCTGATTTTTCCTCAATTGACTTATTAGATTTTTCTTATAAACATAGTTAATTCTATATTTATTTAAAATATATCTCGCTTCTAGGTTGCGTCAATAATTATGTGTAAATGATTTTATAGGAAATCATCCTGTTGTTTAGTACTAGGTAATTAGTAGTTAGTATAGAATTATCATTTGATATAATGA
>JAAZCR010000062.1 GCA_012513195.1 Bacilli bacterium
GGCGTAATGCGCGCAGATGGCTTTAACATTACTGTCGCTTCCGAAATCATGGCGGTTTTATGTTTGGCGGAAGATTTAGCGGACTTAAAACGGCGATTAGCGAAAATTGTAATTGGTTATAATTATGATAAACAACCAGTAACAGTAGGCGATTTAAAAGTTGAAGGGGCGCTTGCGTTATTACTAAAAGATGCGATAAAACCAAATCTTGTACAAACTATTGAGAATACACCAGTATTAGTGCATGGTGGTCCATTTGCGAATATCGCTCATGGTTGTAACTCCGTTATTGCGACAAAAATGGGCTTAAAGTTAGCTGACTACGTTATTACTGAGGCTGGATTTGGTGCTGATTTAGGTGCAGAAAAATTCTTTGACATTAAATGTCGCATGGCTAATTTAAAACCAGATGCAGTAGTTATTGTTGCAACCATCAGGGCTTTAAAAATGCATGGTGGCATGAAGAAAGAAGATTTAAAACAAGAAAATGTTGAAGCGTTATTAAAAGGTATAGAAAACCTTGAAAAACACATTGAAAACATCAAGACCTTCAACTTACCATATGTTATAGCTTTAAATAAATTCATCCACGATACTCCAGCTGAATTAGAAGCGTTAATGAATTGGTGCAAGATTAATGACCATCCAATTGAATTGAGTGAAGTTTGGGAATTCGGTGGTAAGGGTGGCATTAACCTCGCTAAACGAGTTATTGAAGCCATTGATAACTATAAAGGCGAAGAGTTCAAGTTTTTATATGATGTAAATGATTCAATTACCAAGAAAATTGAAACCATCGCAACCAAGATTTATGGTGCTGATGGAGTAGAATATACTGCAGATGCGAAAAAACAAATCGCTGAGTACGAAGCATTAGGTTGGGATAAACTACCAATCTGCATGGCTAAGACACAAAACTCTTTATCCGATGATCCCAAACTCTATGGTAGACCACGGAATTTTAAGATTACTGTCCGTGAATTGCGACCTTCTATAGGTGCTGGCTTTATCGTTGCTTTAACAGGTACCGTGCTTACAATGCCAGGATTACCGAAAGTACCTGCAGCGATGGCAATGGACGTTGATGAAGATGGCAAATCGTATGGCTTATTCTAAGTAATGTATATTAAATTATAAGGGGCGTTTGGTTATGTCTAAAAAACTTTTTACACCTGGACCGGGGAATATACCCCAGTTTATCCGTGTGCAGCTTTCAAAGGATATCATTCATCACCGGATGGAAGATTATCAACATGTTCTATTCGAAGTGACGGGTAAACTCCAAAAAGTGTTTCATACTACTAGTGATGTCCTAATACTTACTACTTCAGGAACAGGAGCAATGGAATCAGCTGTTGTAAACTTCTTTTCTAAAGGTGATGAAGTGCTAGTAATTAATACAGGTTTCTTTGGAGAGCGGTTTATCCAGATCTGCAGGACGTTTGAATTAAATGTCCATTCATTAGATTATGAATGGGGAACAACTTATCGTTTAGAAGACGTTAAAAAGGCCTTCGCAAAATATCCTAATATTAAAGGGGTCTTTGTCATTTATCATGAAACCAGCACAGGTGTAATTAATAATCTCAAAGAACTGGGTGACTTTGTAAGACATACTAACGCTCTCTTAATTACGGACTGTATAAGTGGGATGATTCATCATCCATTCAATTTTGATGAATGGTATGTTGATTGTGCTTTAGCGTCAAGTCAAAAAGGGTTCTTACTACCGCCTGGGTTAGCTTTTGTCGCTTTATCAACGAAAGCTAAAGAGCGGATGGAACTAGCAACCCTGCCCAAATATTTTTGGGATTATAATAAATATCTTAGTTATTATAAGCGCGGGCAAAATCCCTATACTCCCGCAATCTCTTTAGTACTTGCTTTAGATGTTGCCCTTGATTATATTCTTGAAAAAGGTGTTGAGACAATAAGTAAAGAAAAACGAAGACTAAGAGAATATGGTGAGAAGCGGTTAACAGAAATTGGCTTTACATCTTTTATTCAAGATGATAGTATTAAGGGTAATGTGTTGATCCCTGTGTTAATCAATGATGTTGATTTAAATAAGTTAGTAGAATTCTTAGATAATCGTTACGATATTTCGGTTTCTAAAGGTCAGGGAAAATATACTGACAAAATGTTAAGAGTTGGTTTACTAAGCGAGTTTACCGAAGAAGATATTGATTATTTAATAGAAAAAATTTTAGAATTTAAAGCTATAAATGAAGTCGAATAGACTTCATTTATCTATCTTAAAGAGAGGGAGATTAGTATGAGTGCAACTGTAATTAATGGAAAAGAATTAGCTAAAAAATTGCGTGCAGACATCCGTGAACGCGTAAATCAATTTATTGAAGAAACAAAAGTCGTTCCTCATTTGGTTGTTATTCTTGTTGGAGATAACCCTGCTTCTGTATCTTACGTAACAGGAAAACAAAAAGCTTGTGAAGAAACGAATATGAAATCTACGCTAATAAAATTACCAGTAGAAACTACTGAAGAAGAATTAATCAAGATTATTAATGATTTAAACGCTGATAAGAGCGTTCATGGTATTTTAGTACAACTTCCTTTACCAAAACATATTGACGAACAAAAAATTATCAATACAATATGTGTAGAAAAAGATGTTGATGGCTTTAGTCCTATTAATGTTGGTAAAATGATTCTCAACGAAGAATGTTTCCTACCTTGTACACCAGCAGGTATCATTAAGATGATTAAAGAAACAGGTATTGAAATTGCAGGTAAACATGCTGTTGTTATCGGTCGTAGTAATATTGTCGGTAAACCAGTCAGTCAGTTACTATTACAAGAAAATGCGACTGTAACGATTTGTCATTCGCGCACAAAAGATTTGAAGTATCATACCTTACAAGCTGATATTTTGGTGGTTGCGATTGGTAAACCTAAGTTTGTGACAAAAGATATGATCAAACCTGGGGCAGTCGTCATCGATGTAGGAGTAAATCGCGTTGATAACAAACTTTGTGGCGATGTTGATTATGAAGGTGCTTTGGAAGTAGCATCTTATGTTACTCCTGTTCCTGGTGGTGTAGGACCAATGACCATTACAATGCTTATGGAAAATACATTAGAAGCAGCTAAACGATTAACGCGTTAAATAAAAAATAAACCCCTCTTTAAACCCCTCTTTATGAATGAAAGAAAATGGAGTTGACTATTATGGATTTCTCAAAAGAATTATATGTAGCTAAACAAGCCGCAATTGTTGCGGGTAAAAAAGTAATGGAAATATATAACACGAATTTTACTGTCGAAATCAAAGAAGACAACTCACCCGTAACAAAAGCAGACTTGGCTTCTAATACCATTATTCTTAACAAATTAAAAGAAGTTTTTCCAAACTATGCTTACTTGTCAGAAGAAAGCAAAGATGATTTAACTAGATTAGAAAACGATTATTGTTTTATTATTGACCCCATTGATGGTACTAAAGATTTTGTGAATAGAACAGGTGAATTTACCATCAATATTGCCTTAAGTTATAAACAAGAGATTGTGATGGGGGTCATATATGCACCTGTATTAGAGGAGTTGTATTATGCTGAAAAGGGAAAAGGTGCGTATAAAGCTAAAAATGGCGAACACATTAGATTAAGAGTATCAGATCGAACTAGTAATCTAAGGGTAGCGGAAAGTAGGAGCCATAAATCTCCAAAAGTATTCCAATTGTATGAAGAAAATCAAGAAAAGATTGAAAAGTATTATGAACTTGGCTCTACTCTTAAGGGATGTTTCTTAGCGAGTGGGTTATTAGAAGCGTTTTACAAGTTTGGTAGTGGCACTAAAGAATGGGATATTGCGACAATGGATATTATCATTCATGAAGCGGGGGGTATATTTAGAGATTTGAATCATCAACGGTTTAAATATAATAAAGCAGATGTCTATAATAAAAATGGTTATTATGCGGTAAATAAAAGCGAAAACCTCTTCAAATATGATCATCTCCTATGAGCCTGCTTAGCGGGCTCTTTAATTTTGATTTTTGTCAAATTTCAATTTTAATTTATTGAGTATTATTTCACAAAGTAAATAAAATATTATATAATATACCCGTTGCTATTTTGATATTAGTCAAGCTAATTAAGAAAGGCAATAATCAGCTTAAATTAGACTTTATGTTAAAAAATATTAATGAAGTAAATAATATTATTAATTA
>JAAZCR010000063.1 GCA_012513195.1 Bacilli bacterium
ATCTTTAAACCTCCTGCGGCGCTACTGGTCGCAAACACTTCTTGCGCTTCTAAGTCGTTAATCTCCAACTTACGTTTTAAATCTTCTATAGCATCATTTAAACCAATTGTAACATCGCCTTCAAGCACAGTCGTTTTTGCCTGTCCTTGACCAAGGAACTCTGGATTATCGGTAGTTAATCCACTAAAAGCGTTGACAAGAGTTGTGGTACTACCAATTTCAAAAACTAACGCATCAATTTTCATTGAGCAACTCTTTCTTCCGTTTAACTAAGAATGAGGCGACGTGGCTACCTTTCGTTCCCCGACCAAAACCAGCATCCACACCTTGTTCCTTGGCAAGGTCTGGAGTAACTTGAGTTCCCCCACAAACGATGATGACTTTATCCCTAATACCTTTTTCAACAGCCACTTCATGGAGCTTTTTCATGTTTTTATAATGAATATCATCATGGGATATTATGGTTGAAGCTAGGATGGCATCCGCATTAATTTCAATCGCTGCGTCAACTAATTTTTCCACTGGCACAGATGTTCCTAAATAGACACATTCGATACCATATTTCTCGATACCACCATGTTTAATATCAATGATTTCTCTTAATCCTACAGAATGTTCATCTTCACCAATTGTAGCTGCCACAACTTTAAAACCGTGCTTTTTCACAAACTCAGTAATTTCTGTATCGGACAGTTCAAATGGTGGTTCTGGAATAATTAAGTCATTAATATCGATATCAAACGTGACTTTCCCTTTAAATTGAATTCTCGTACCTTCAGCTGGATGTAATACTTCTCGGTGAATTACCTCTACATCTTCAAGATTCATCTTTTTACCAATTTCGATAGCCGCATATTCTGCTGTGCGAGCATCAGTTGGTAAGACTAAATCGACCATGACGGTACCATCACCTAACCATTCAACTTCAGGTTTGAGTAAAGAAGTCGAACGGTATTTTTCTGTTTCATCTAAACGATTATAAACATTATCATTTTCATCTAATTCATCAATAAAGATGATTTTTTCTCGCTTTTCAAAAGTACAACCATCAATTAACGCACTTGGATTATCAACTAAACTAGGATCATACTGACTAATGTTGTTATAGCCAAAATGTGCTGTTACAGGTGCCATATAATCATCATCGCGCTTATAAACGGTATTAGCCGCAATTCCACCATCTATTTTCCGGGCAATTCCATCCCCATTACGTTCTGGGTAGAAACCAGAATCAATGAAGAATCCTAAACTCACCGCATTGAAATACCCACCAACAGCTAATATTTCTTCTAAGAATAATACTGCACGTTCTTTTAATTCACGGACCTTTTCTCTTAAATAACCTGTTTGTTTAAGTTCCACCATTTCCATTAAACCATCTAGACCAATTAATACCTGCTTAGCTGTATCAATGGCCTCGACATTGTACATATGCCATGGTACGTTTCGACCTTCATCGGGTGTAATTGTCGATTGAATATCACAACTAGTAAGTTTTGAAATTAGTAAGTTCAATACGTGGGTAACAGTAGCTTCTCGTGTCGATGATTCCATATATTTCGTATTCATTTGCGCCCTAATTCTAAAGCCTTTAAATAATTCCCTTAAGGCAACCGCATAAGGTAAGTTTATCCGTAAATCTGGAGCAGGAGGAGCAATGGGTGGTACTGTTGATAAAGCGATTAACTCCTTCTTCATGCCTGCTTTTAAAGAATACATGCAGTTTATCGCATGTTGGACGAGTAACTCTGGCATAACCTTCCATGCAACTTTGGCAGTCGCATTCGCATTATGGGCACCATCTATCTGTAACATGTTGGCATATGCCATGATCTTTTTACTTTCAGCAGCATCGACGAAACTTCTGACCATATTAATATTGCGATAGAGTACGTTATATTGAGGGTCTTGATGGGCTCCATTCACTCCTTCTTCCGCAAACATCACTGCAATTTCTGGTCCCGCTACTCCTGAAACATAGGAGTGATAATTAATAGGTCTTCCGACTTCTTCTTCGATTAAATCAAGAGCTTTACGTTGAATGCGCACTTGCTTTCTGGTAATTGGCACACCACCAACACCTTGAGGTGTGCCTTCAATTAATCCATCAAAGTGGCTTTGTCCCGCTGTCCGAATAACCATAATATGGTCAGCGCCATGGACTGCTGCCATACGCATTCTGCGAATATCATCTTCAAAACGACCAGATGCGATTTCTGTAGTAATTACAGGAAGGGGTTGGGGATCAATATTGTTGAAGTATTTAGAACTAGGCAACCCCACACTTTGTTTCAAAGGCGTAGATGCTTCTAAATACTCGTAACCATCCATCTTAAGATGAGGTTCATGCTTCCGCCAAGTCCACCCGCGTCGTTTGGGTACATAATGCTCGATATCTTTCATTACTTCTCTAATATCTAGCTTCTTATTGATATCTAGTTTCATTTTTTCACCACCCCAAACGCTTCTAATACTTCATCCCAATATTTATCTTCAATTAATGCTAAACCAGCTTCTCTAATACTCATCCCTTTTAATTTAGCTAATTTATAAACAACATGCCCAGCACCTTTACCGATTAGATGATGGTCAATTACTTTATCAACTAAAGTTTTTGCTTCGATACTAGAAAATCCCATTCTTAATAAAACACTACGTTCGATGGAAGGACTAGTGTGTGTA
>JAAZCR010000064.1 GCA_012513195.1 Bacilli bacterium
ACTTAAGATGATACCGATATTAAGTTTATTATTCATAAGATCATCCTTTCTTTTTAGATATAAATTAATATTTATATCTTTACTATTATCTTACTAATAAAATATCTTTATGTAAAGATAATTGCTTACTCATGAATTATCAGTAAAAATTTGTAGAATAAAGAATATTTATAATCCAAATTGTTAATAATTTCAGTAGCAAATAAATATCTTGAGTAAAACTTATTTTTCTATCATTCATTGTTGAAAAAAAGATTATATTCTAATTTGTTTGGGTATTATGTATTAATACATTTGTTAATAACTATAGAGGTAATGAAATAAATAATAATATTGGTAATGAAGAGATTATTAGTTTTAATCAATCATTAATTAATGTATTTGGTAACTATGGTTTAATATTGATATTATTAATAGACTATGTAATTCACTTTGGATTACTTGTAGCCATCATCAATTCGATTATGGAACTCTTTTATATAAAATGTTAATTTCAGTATTAACTGATTTCGTGCTCCTCGAATTCCTGCTAATCATTATCTTAACTGTTTTAGTTTTACGTAAAAACCGTTTCCGATTAACTGTCTTACTTGGTTATGAAGTATTTAATTTATTTATGGCACTTTGTAACCCTAGTATACATAATTGATATATTAATCTTATTCGACAGATTAAATTTAGATACTAATAGCCTTCTTATCTACGTTCTAACTTATCTAATACCTTTACCAACTTATATCGGATACCATCTTTTCCTATCAACGGTAACTCACCGTTATTATAAACCTATTAATAACAAAATTATTGTAATTAGTAGTTTTAAGGAGTTTATTGGATTTATCGTAAATTGTCTTTATAACACGATGAAAAATCATGATTTCCGTTTAATGACTACTTTAAATCTTATGTTCTCACCATCACTACCTAGTCATACAATCTATGTTTATATGGGTATGTTAGTTTCCATACTTCTCTTATTGTTTTGGTAAATTATTCCATTAAAACTCAGAACTGAACTAATCGAACAAGAAAAAAAGGTGTAAAAAACCTTTTTTCTTATGTTGAAGTATCTTTTTTATTATTACAAGATTATGTTATAATTAATAAATAGAATAAAGTTGAAGGAGTGTAAACATGTTCTATTTATATCTAGTTACGACCATTTTATTATCACTTACGATAATCATCTTTGGTTTTATTTTTATCAAAAGACCTCCCAAAAACATCAATTACCTATATGGCTATCGCACTTCAATGTCAATGAAAAACCAAGATACATGGGATTTTGCCCATCGATATGCAGGAAAAGTATGGACAATTTTAGGTAGTATCGCTCTATTTATTTTTACTCCACTAACGATAATTCTTAAAAATATTAAACATTATGATTACATCATGGTAATTCTAATTATTGTTCAAGTAGCATTTGTTACATTAGTTATCCCTCTTACAGAACGAGCTTTGCGTAAAACCTTTGATAAAGAAGGCAGACGTAAGTAGATATAAAATATTTGAAGAAGAGGAAGTTGAATGAATCCCGTAATTGAAAATTTATTAACACGTCGCAGTATACGCAGTTTTCAAAATAAACAAATACCACTCGAAGATTTAGAATTAATTTTAAAAGCTGGTAGTTACGCACCTAATGGTATGGGGTTACAAGCATGGAAGTTTACCGCCATTCAAAATCCTGACATTTTAAAGAAAGTCGATAATGTAATTCGTCAAGTTATTCTCTCGTCACCTGTGGAAAATGAAAGATTGATTGAGCGCGCAAAAGATCCCAATCATAACTTCTTAAATAATGCCCCCACATATATCATCGTTTCCCATCTTAAAGATAGTCCTTTAGCGATGGCTGATTGTGCATTAGCGTTAGGAAACATGATGCTAGCGGCACATTCCTTAGGAATAGGGTCATGCTGGTTCAATAGTTTACCAAGAATGACGAACCATCCATTAGTAAGAGAATTATTGACAGAATTAGAAATTCCTGAAAATCATAATGTCTATGCAGCCGGAGTATTTGGTTATCCAGAAGGTGAAATTAAACCAGCAGTACCAAGAAGAGAAGGTATTATCAAAATTTTTGAATAAGATAGTTTGAGGTTAGTCATGAAATATGTTGCTTTTCTTCATGGCATTAATCAAGGACGGCATAATCGAATCGAAATGTCTGAATTAGTTCGCATATTAGAAGCGCGAGGATTAAAAAATATAAAAACTTATCGACAGAACGGGAATGTAGTGTTTGACAGTGATTTAGACGCTGTAACTTTAAAAAGAATGATTGAACGGGAAATTTTTATTGTCTATTATTATGTTGTGCCAGTAATTGTTATGGAAGTTACAGAACTTAAGAATGTAATCGATAACTGTCCTTTTTCTCATGAAGAGATAAAAAAGGCTAGGAAGCAAACTGGAGAACCGTTATATATCATTCTTTTGAATAAACCACTAACAGAAGATAAACAAACTCTCTTAAGACAATTAGGTGAGTATGACTATTATCAGTATTTAGATCGAGCCATTTATCTTCTCTTCTTTGATCGATTAATTCGCTCATCCATTTTAGTCCATAACATTACACAAATTGATGTTTATGCAGTTGTACGAGATGTAGATACATTAAAAAAATTAATTCAATTAAGTGAATAATTAAATGGTCAGCTCAAAAATTTGAACTGACCATTTAAATTTAAAACTACAAGATTAGAATTGAAATTATAAGCATAAGATATGTTAGAAGTTATATAAATAAAGATTGCTTATGATTAGTTGCGTTTCTTAAATCAACATAGTATCATTGATTGGTCATATCATTAGGAGGATAATAATGGATTTATTAGAGATTTTTAAAGCCATTATTTTAGGAATTATCGAAGGAATTACTGAGTGGTTACCTATAAGTAGTACAGGGCATATGATATTAGTTGACGAATTTATCAAATTAAAGGCATCAAGTGAATTTAAGGAAATGTTCTTAGTGGTAATCCAATTAGGTGCGATTATGGCAGTAGTCATCTTATTTTTTAGCAAACTTAATCCTTTTTCCCGTAAGAAAAGTAAAGCAGAAAAACATGAAACAATTAAATTATGGACTAAAGTGATAATTGGAATTATTCCAGCTGGAGTATGTGGATTATTACTGGATGATTGGTTAAATGAACATTTCTACAATTACCAAACAGTATCATTAATGTTAATAGTATATGGACTTATTTTTATTGTGGTAGAAACACTGAACAAAAAGAAAACACCAATAATAAATTCATTTAATGATTTAAGTTATCAACATGCACTCTATATTGGTATCTTTCAAACCCTAGCGTTAATTCCTGGTACTAGCCGTTCTGGTGCGACAATTGTCGGGGCTCTCATTCTAGGTACTTCACGTTATATCGCAGCGGAATTTTCTTTCTTTTTATCAATTCCCATTATGTTTGGTGCAAGTTTAGTGAAGTTATTGAAGTTTGGTCTGGTTTTTACTAAGATGGAATTAGTACTGCTCATTACAGGAATGGTAGTGGCTTTCTTAGTATCATTATTTACGATTAAGTTCTTATTAGATTATCTTAAGAAACATGACTTTAGACCATTTGGTTGGTATCGAATTGTAATTGGTCTTATAGTATTAATTTATTTTTTAGTACACTAAAAAAATAAAACAGTTGAAAAAACTGTTTTATTTTAATTTAGCCATTATTTTATTTAATTCGGTTAAATAGTGAATACATTGTTCGATTTCTTCCTCACTTAATACCGTGAGTTTATTAGATAAATGTTGCTTTTTTTGATTCTTAATATATTCTAAAGTTTGTTTGCCTTTATCTGTTAACTGGGCTAATACCAAACGACGATTATCAGGGCTCGTTAATCTTTCAACTAGGTGCATTTCCACTAATGCATCAACAATGCGAGTCATTTGTTGATTTGAAACACCAAGTGCTCTAGATAATTCGGTCATTGAAATGGGACTATGACGGGCAATGATATTGAGTGAGATATGTTCATGAGGAGATAACTTAATTTCTTGATTACGCGAAGCGTGCATAATATCTCGACGAATCAATGGGAAAATTTTTAAGAGTTCTTCGACAAGGACTTGAATCTTATCTTCTTTCATTAAATCACCTTATAAGCAAAAATAGATATTTATTCTTTAATTATATCGGAAAAACTGGTATTTTTCAATGTTGTAAGTAGATATTACTAAATTATTAACTCTAAACTTTATCCATTACTTAAAATATGTTATAATATTTTACAGTTATCTAGCAATAATTTTAATTTACTAGGGGGAAGTAATATGAAAGTTAGAACAATTTTTATAACCATAATCACGATTACAATATTACTACTAATTAGTGGATGTAGTAAACTTGAAAAACCAAACAAATTAGTTATCGATGAAATCAATCGCTATAATAATCCTTTTCCCATCAGTGAATTTAAAAATAACTGGGGCGAAGAGTTTGGAATTCAAGCACCTTTTATAATAAGACATTTGGGCACGTATTATATGTATATATCTACGCCTAATAATGGTTTAGGGGTCAAACTGTATAAAAGTGAGGATCTTATCAACTGGACATATGAAAAGAACGTATTTGGTATAAGTTTATCTAGTGAAACGACAGATGAAATGAATTTAGAGGATAGTATTAAAAAAGCTCATGGAGCAGTGGCACCTGAAGTACGATATTTTAATGGTAGATTTTATCTATATACATCGATTACTAGAGGGACAGGAGCACCTGTAGGACATGTTGTTTATTATGTTACTAGCCCTACTGGTACATTTTCAAATCAGCGTACTTATTCAGAATTAAACCAAGATGGTACAGTTTTTATAGATGACGATGAAAAGATGTATTTCTTAACAAGCGGTGTCAACAAGCCTGGTGTTATTAATCTGTATACTATGAGTGAATTAAATAAAATAAATACAAATGCAAAACAAGAGCTTATGATTGATGATAGTGGTCAATATTATTATCATGCCCCGTATATGTTTAAGAAAGGTGATTATTATTATTTAATCTATTCGCGTACTAAAAAAGATGAGTCTGGATACGAAATCGATTATAGTTATAGTAAAGAATTAGATGTAACTAAATTTATCAAAAATGAAAATGGGCCTTTAATAACCAACAATACTAATGGTATTAAAGGTGCGTATCATGTCAGTGTCTTTTTAGGGCCAGATTTATTAACTTACTATGCTGTTTATAATGATGAAAATAATCGTTTAGTCATTTCACCAATTAAGTTTGATGGTAAATTAATGTATATAGATGTAAGAGCCGAAGATAATATCACACCCAAAGGACCAGGTTTTGAAGCGAAGAATAAGAATAGCGAATTATATGAACAAATTGATGGGCGGCTCTTAAGTAAAATTATCACAGCGAATGATTATGTCGCAGAGTTTAACTTCTCTGGTGTTAGTACTCTAAGTCTTTATCCTAATCTTTATCTATCTTATCAAGATAAAGACAATTATTTGAAAATCGGTATTGAGAAAAAGACAATTACGCTAACGCAAGTTAAAAACGGTAAATCAACAGTAGTGGCACAGGAAAAATATAATTTTGGTTTTATTGTATCCTATAATCATACCGTCTTTGTCGAAAAACGCGGAAATAAAATCGATATCTATTTCAATGGTATGCGCAAAGTTTCCACTGAAATTAATGTCGGTGGCGGACGAATTGGCTATGGTACTGGAAACCCAGAACGCATCGCTTATACCGCCTTTACCAGCATTACATCAAATAATGCGTATATCAACTATGTGGAAGGGAATATCCTAGCTCGTAGTTATTTACCTTATCATAGTAAACTAACAAAAAGCATCATTAGAGAAATTGATAATGCCTATTTTCTAACTCTTAAAGAAAATAATTACGTGACTTATACTATTGATGTACCAAAAGATGGTATTTATGAATTGATATTCACTTATAATAATGAAGCGAAGGTAAATAGTTTTTATTTATCACTTGATGGACAAGATTATCAAATCGTAAAACTTCCGAAAGAAAAAGGCAAGATCATTAGCGTTAAACTAACTGAACTCAATTTAACTAAAGGAATCCATTCAATTACTGTATCTGCCAATGGATTTGAATTTAGTAATATAAAAATAATGGAAAAAAAGTAATAACTTTTAATTAAGACTCGTAACTTACGAGTCTTATTTTACGTATTAAATAAAAGATTGTGGTAAGATTAAAGGAAGAAAGAAGGTTTGTATATGCTCGAATTAATAAATATTAAGAAATCATACTTTGTTGGTAAAATTGAAATACCAGCTTTAAGAGGAATAAATCTCGCATTTAAAGAAAATGAATTTGTCGCCATTTTAGGTCCTTCTGGGTGTGGAAAAACAACATTATTGAATATCATTGGTGGACTAGATCGTTATACAAGCGGAGATTTATTAATTGATGGTAAGAGTACCAAACGTTTTAAAGAATACGAATGGGACGCTTATCGCAATGCGACGATTGGTTTTGTTTTTCAAAACTATAACTTAATTAATCATCTATCTGTGTTAGATAATGTGGAAATGGCACTTCGCTTATCAGGTGTAAGTCCAAAAGAACGACGAGAACGAGCGATTGAAGTACTAAATGAAGTATGGTTAGGTGATCAGTTAAAGAAGAAACCTAATCAATTATCTGGTGGACAGATGCAAAGAGTAGCGATTGCACGTGCGCTTGTCAATAATCCTAAGATTCTTCTGGCGGATGAACCCACTGGCGCTCTTGATAGTAAGACAAGCAAACAAATCATGGAGTTAATTAAGCGTATTAGTAAAGACCGTCTAGTTATTATGGTTACGCATAATCAAGAGATTGCCGAAACTTATAGTGATCGAATCATTCGTTTGCTTGATGGACAAGTGATTGAAGATACTATACCTACTGTGTTAACTCCTAATCAACCTAAAACAGAAGTTAAATTAATCAACCGCAAAACTTCAATGTCTTATTTTACAGCCTTAAAAACTAGTTTCCAAAATCTTCTAATGAAGAAGTGGCGGACCATTATTACTTCTCTGGCTGGTAGTATTGGGATTATTGGTATAGCATTAGTATTGTCATTATCAAGTGGAATGAAGAAATATGTAGACAAGATGCAAAGTGACACGCTTGCTGGCTTTCCGTTAATGATCGATAGTGTTGTGTACAATTATGAATCGTATCAGCTAGATTTAGACCGTTTTAAGGAATTTCCTGATACTAAAGAAATCTATCCTTATGATCGACAAACTAGTCCCATTTTTCACTATAACAATATTAACGATGCATTTTTAGAGTATCTTGCTGGTCTTAATAAAGACTGGTATAATTCCATTTCTTATCAACGGGCTTTAAAAATTAATGTTATTATTAAAACAGCTAATGGAGGATATTTAAAGGTAAATTCTAATAGTAGTTACTTTAATGAAATTCCTGATAATCAAACTTTTATTGAAAGCCAATATGAAAAATTAGAGGGTAACTATCCGACAGAGTATAACCAGGTTGCACTAATTGTGGATAAACGTAATCGTCTAGATTCACAAATTCTTAGAAACTTTGGTTTTGATGAAAAAGAAGTATATTCGTTTAGTGATTTTCTTGGGAAGAAATTCCGCGTCATTCTTAATGATGATTACTATGTTAAGATAGGTAATCAGTATGTAGAAAATACTAATTTAGAGGAAATGTATAACAACTCTGCGATTGAATTAGAGATTGTGGGTATATATCGTATTAAACAGGATGCGACCAGTGAAATCTTATCAAGTGGAATTGGTTATACAACGAAACTTACAGATTATGTTTTAGAAGATGCTCAAAATTCGCAAATTGTACTAGAACAAAAAAATAATCCAGACCGTGATGTACTAACAGGACAACCAATCCTCAATGAACAAAAATATCAAGAAATCATGCGTAATTTAGGTGGGGACGCAACCCCAACAGGTATTCAAATTTATCCTGTTAGTTTCGAAGCAAAAGATAGTATTAAAGCATATCTCGATAAATACAATGTGAATAAACCAAAAGATGAACAAATCATTTACACTGACTTAGCGGAAATGGTATCGAATGCGATTGCGTTGTTAATCAATACTATCACAATTATTCTATCTGCTTTCGCTGGTATATCCTTAGTTGTTTCATCGATAATGATTGGTATTATTACTTTTGTTTCTGTAATCGAACGAACGAAAGAAATTGGGATTATGCGTAGCTTAGGTGCAAGGAAAAAAGATATCTCCCGGATTTTTAATGCTGAAACAATTATTATTGGTTTTATCGCTGGAGTTTTAGGTATTGTGATTGCGGTAATTTTAAACTTCCCGATAAACATTATTATCAAAGTTTTAACCGATGCTGAAGGATTTGCACAATTACCAATCATCAGTGGCTTATTACTAATACTATTAAGTACTACTCTAACTTTAATCGCTGGGCTCATTCCAAGTCGTATTGCGGCCAATAAAGACCCTGTAATTGCGCTAAGAACTGAGTAAACAATAATACACTCATGATTATGAGATTATGCATATTATATATCAAGTCCAAACACGGGAGTTGATATGATGCATAATCATGAGTGGATTCATTTTCATTGTATGGAAGGTTTAACATCAGTTGATTTTGGTCATCGTCATAGTTTTAGAGGTAGAACTGATAACGCGTATGATGACGAAGACCATGTCCATTATTTTAGTATTTATACATCATTTAATGAAGGTCATAGTCATTTAGTTTATGGTTATACGAGTAAACCAATTTATCTACCTGATGGGAGACACTATCACCTTTTCTCAGGTAGGACTTCAGAAGATGGACGTAACTGTCACTGTCATGAATATCGCGGGGCAACTAGTATAGGTTATCCCTATTAATGAAAAAAGACTGCCGAAACAGTCTTTTTTCGTTTATATATTATAATATTTATCCCCTACGCGTTTTGAGTTGTTTTTTCTTTATGACCGATAGTTAATAGTAAGTTTAAGATGATACCTACGATTGCAGCAGTCGCAATGGCTGGTAGTTTAATACCGAAGACAGGGATCATACCACCTTCATAGTTGAAGTGACCACCTAGACCGACGATAAGGATGACAGCGATAACCGCTAAGTTTCTAGCGTTAAACATATCGACTTTTTTATCAAGCATGATGGCGATTCCTTGGGCACCGATGACACCGAAGAGGTAGATGGATAAGCCACCGATTACTGGTGTAGGAATCGAATATACGACGTTAATTAATGGTGTGAAACAGGAGATAATCATCGTGATAATGGAAGCCACGATTAAGATGCTTACTGAGAAGGTTTTAGTGATAGCCATCGTGGAGATGTTTTCACCATAGTTGGTACCGGCTGGACCACCAATCATACCAGCAACGATATCACCAAGACCATCACCTATGAGGTTACTTCCTAAACGGTTTTCAATGTCATATCTTTTTTCCACACCTTTACGGCGTGCAAGTTCATTGACGTAAATATCTAATTGGAAGAGATGAGCAGTTGATTCTGGAATGGTCGCTAGGGCAATTGGCATAATCGCAAATACAGCTGCCCATGAAGGTTTAGGTAAGGTGAAGATGGGAAGATTGAAGATACGATTTGATTCAACCGTTGCGAAGTTGATAAAATCAATACCGGTGGCTAAATCTATAATTAATGCGGTTAGATATCCTGTTAATAATCCAAAGAGTACTGGAAGTTGGCTTAATTTTCCTTTTAAGTAGACGGAGTAAAGAATTGTTGATAGTAATGTTACGATAGCGATTAGCCACGCAAAACCTTGAGCAGTACTTATACTCATGTTGCCAATGTTAGCGGGGATGCTATCGGCGTTATCTAAAGCATTAGCAGCAAGAGAAAGGCCGATTATAATAGCGATGCTTCCTGTTACTGTTGCTGGTAGAACCTTGTTGATTAATTTATTACCAAACTTCTTAATAATTAAACCAGCTAGAATTGATACGAGACCACTCATGACAATTCCAAATTGAGCTACGGAAATCTTGTCATTGAGGGAATAATCTTGGAAAGCTTCTGCAGTCATAATGGAACTGATTGCTGCAATATAAGAGAAACTTGAACCGTAGTATAGAGGAATTTTACGACCTGTGACAAGAATGAATGCAAGAGTTGCAAGACCACTTGCAAAGATGGTTGTGGATACGTGGAAATTAGTGATGAGTGCAACTAATACAGTTGCAGGGAACATAACCACGATCTGTTGGAGCGCAAAGAGAATCAGTTCAAAAAAACGGGGTCTTTCGTCGGGTAAATAACCCATTACTTTTTCTTCAGACATTTTTATCCTCCTATCTAAAATTTACAAAAAAAAAATCTTGCCACAGCAAGATTGCACAATATAAGCATATATGAACTTTTTTCTCTATGCTCCCATATTATACAATCTTACTGGTATCTCTGTACCCGTTTAAAGATTTTTTTTAAGTATAACACACATACTACATTTTGTAAACTAGGAAAATATAGGAAAACGCTTGCAAAGGAAAACATCCCTCTCGGGATGTTGTTGAAATTGTTTTATAGTTATTTAGTTTTTTATAGTTTAATAACTTAGTTTGATGCTTGTATATATAAAGCACATTATTATGAGTTTATAATAATAATTTAACATTTTAAGAACTTGAAATTATATATTAGAATTTAATATCCAAATTATTATATCTATATATAAAAGATGTGCTTAAGCACATCTTGATTAAATGGCCTCCTCTAGAGGAGTTGAACCTCCGACCTACTGCTTAGGAGGCAGTCGCTCTATCCGCTGAGCTAAGAGGAGATGCCGAGAAATATTATATTATAATTTTACGGAAATTTCAATTGGACAAAAATCAGATATTTCCGACCGTAACTATCTTGTTCTCTTCATTGGTTTCTCTAACTGGATGTTTTTCCTTTAGCAATACATTAAAGATCAAACATAGTATTCCACCAACTAGAGGTAAATATATGAAAGAAGGAATAACTAACCAAATAAAAGGCCAGTAACGTGTTTCTCCTTTATGAGTACCAAAAGGTACAGTTTTAAATAAATCAGGAATTAAGGGTTCATAGACAAGACGATAAAAGGATGCTCCGGGATTTGGTCCAAAGATAAGATGAGCATTGCGAAATTCATCATAATATTTAAATTGTGGATCAAACAAGTTATCCATGGTGCCTTCAATTATTCCCAATGCATAAAGAATGATTTCATTTGCGAGAATGACTAGTTCTACCCCAAAAAAGGTAATTGGTACAAAAAAAATGGATTTAAATGATAACTTATATTCCTTAGTGCATAACATTAAGAGTGGAACTAAATATAAAACCATATGAGCATAATAGAATCTCAGAACATCAAAAGTGATTTCGGTAAATCCTGTTACTTGGTATGGGGTAACGATTGAGCCTATTCCACCAATCAAACCAACTAAAATCATATAGTCTTTTAAATGCCGATTGTTTGAACGATAGATGAATGGAAAAGTAATAATGTTAAAGGCGCAAATATTTTCAAAAGTAATCTTACTTATAGAATAAGGGAAATTACTACGATATGGTTCAAAGAAAAGCTTAATAAAATGAAGCAGAAAACCAGAAAGCAATAGACCCATATTAAAGCGGTAGCGAATTTTCTCATTTTTATTTTTGACAAATAATATAGATAGAATTGTGAGGATTAAGATCACAAAGAGAAATAAGAAATGATACAAACGCGCTTTTTCGACCATTAAGTAAATCCCCCCTTGATTATTCTATGCGCCCAATAATTGGAAAAGATAAACTCCTATGGTATTTATGGCTAGATTTGCGAAAATATGGATTATCCAAGATGGAAAGATACTATTATTCTTTTTATTCAAATAGTTAAAGAAAAGGCCACTAGCAAATAAACTGATAATGATTATAAATGTGGCAGTTAAAGAGAACCAACCATCGATTATCGCTACATGATATAAGGCAAAACTTAATGCACTGAAGATATTAGCTGTTTTCTCCGAGCTTATGTTTTTTAAAGAAAAGTAGGCAAATCCTCTAAAGAAAAATTCTTCTAGGAATGAGTTAACGAAAGTTATATATAGAGCAACTAATATAAAGTTTTTTTTATTAACTCCGATATTGTTTTCTAATAAATTTGGAAGAAAAGAAAGGTTTAATTGATTTTCAAGTAAAATGTATCCACCAAGAATAACAGCGTATACTCCTATACCAATCAGTAAAGATATTAAGAATGGTTTGAGTTTAAAATTTAAGATGTCTTTTAAGTGAATTCCTTTATTCATAATTGAATAGATGATTGGTACTAGGAAAAACAATAGTAATTTTATTAATGATTTTACAAAATAAGGTGGAGTAATAATCACTTCGATATAAGCCATGATGAAACAAGTGACAATTACAAGAATAATGATGTTGTAGTAGCGTTTGTAGTACTTCATTATGAAACTCCTCAGTTTAAATATTAATTACTTATAATTATAACATATATGGTCAAATATGTTATAATCATTGATAGTTTAACATTAGGAGGAGTTTATGATTCTACCATCTGTTTTTAAAAGTGCGCCAGTTGTTTTTGCGGTTAAGGATACCTATCAAATAATGGTACCTGTCAATTGTGAAATGGTCATGTGGGTTAAAGTAGGAGATAAGGTTTTTTATGATGATGTTAATGGTGTACTCCGTAGTGCTGTTAATGTTCATCGGATGATTGTTCCAATGGAATTGCTAAATGAAACAAAAGAATATACTATTTGTTATCGTAAAGTTGTTGAAAGAAAAGCTTATTATTCTATAACAGAAGATATTGAATAGTATACTTTTCAATTTAAACCTATTGTAGAATTGCCTATTCACATTTACAATTTATCTGATACTCATAATAAAGTTCATAGTCCAATAGAAGCGGGAAAGTTCTTTCAAGATAATTTAGATTTATTAGTACTTAATGGTGATATTCAAGAAGATAGTGGAAAGCTAGAAAATTTAGATGTAATCTATGAAATAGCGGGTAAGTTAACGGAAGGTAGAATTCCAGTTGTCTTTTCCCGCGGAAATCATGATATGCGAGGAAAATATGCAGAAAGACTAGTTGAATATACTCCTACTCATGAGGGAAAAAGTTATTACACTTTTAGATTGGGTCCATTATGGGGGATTGTCCTTGATTGTGGTGAAGATAAGGTTGATGATTTTCCTGAATATGGTAATATGATTAGTTCTGAGGATTTTCGTAGACGGGAAACTGAATTTTTGCAAGATGTTGTAAAAAGAGCTAAGCAAGAATATCAAGCAGAGGACGTTAAGTATAGACTTGTCATTGTTCATAATCCTTTTACATACACTATGAAACCACAATTTGATATTGAACAAGAACTTTATAATGAATGGGCTAAAATATTAAGAGAAGATATTAAACCCCATTTAATGCTTTGTGGTCATCTACATGATACAACAGTATTCTTCCCTGGTTGTTTATATGATAATAAAGGGCAAGCATGTCCAGTCGTAATTGGTTCAAATCCATATATGAAGGAAAAAGATAAAGATATATTTGTTGGTGCAGCCATTACCCTGAATGAAAATCATATCAATATCAAATTTACTGATAATAATGGTAATGCCAAGGAAGCAATTGATATTTGATATTTTGTACTTGCAAAATCCAATAACATGGTATAATATATGTTGGTTACAACAACATTAAAAGGGATGAAGTAAAATGAATGGAACAAGTCAATTAGAAATAGAACCCAGTTTGATACGTCGCGATGTAATTAAAATAGCTTGGCCCGTTTTAGTAGAGTTATTATTAAGTTCATTATTTAGTATGATAGATATGATGATGTTAGGTTGGTTGCCAGATAAAGCGGAATCAGCAGCAAGTGTCGCTGCAGTAGGTTTAACCAACCAACCATTATTTATTGGCCAATCTCTAGTGCAAGCTTTAAATGTTGGTGGAACAGCATTAATCGCAAGGTATTTTGGTTCAAAAGAAACAGAGAAGATTGAACCAGTATTAAAACACGTAATTCTCGTAAGTTTATTTGGCTTAGCTCTTCCCTTATCAATAATAGGAATTATATTTACGCCTGGAATTTTAGGTTTATTAGGTGCCAAATCAGATACTATCAGTGTAGGTACATCATATTTTCGCATCTTAATGATTGGTTTTATCTTTCAATCATTTAATATGTCTATTGCGGCTTCTTTACGTGGTATCGGTGAAACAAGAACACCAATGCGTATTAATCTTATCGCAAACTTTTTAAATGTCTTTGGTAACTACATATTAATCTTCGGTCATCTAGGCTTACCTCGAT
>JAAZCR010000065.1 GCA_012513195.1 Bacilli bacterium
CCGTGAATGATAATGTGTATGGAGAAGTTCATGAGCTAAGTGGCTGTTTGGTTTACCAAGGAACTCTTCGTATAGTTTTTGAACATCTTTATTCAAGTGGCTCTTGCGAACTGTCTTGGACTTATCTTCACTATAAAGTACTTGTTCCCGTAATTTACGATGGTCGATACCACTATTACGTTTTTTCGCGTTAACATATGGTTGCCCACCACCGTTGACACAACCACCGGTACAACCCATGATTTCGACGAAATGATATTCTTTTTCTCCACTCTTAATCATTTCTAATAACTTCTTCGCATTAGCACCACCATGGGCTACCGCTACTCTAATCTTCATACCTGCAACTTCAATTTCAGCTTCCTTGATACCTTCTGTACCACGAACAGCACTATAATCAATTTCCTTAAGGTCTTGATTAGATAAAACATCAGCAACAGTTCTTAGTGCTGCTTCCATGACCCCACCAGTAGCTCCAAAAATAACACCAGCACCAGAGTATTCTCCTAATGGATGATCAAAGTCTTCATCAGGAAGGTTATCGAAGTCGATACCAGCTTGCTTAATCATCTTCGCAACTTCTCTTGTAGTTAAGACAGCATCAACATCACGTAGACCATTGACTTCCATTTCTGGTCGATGCATTTCGCTCTTCTTACATGAACATGGCATAACTGATACCACAAAGATATCTTTAGGGTCAATGTTCATTTTCTTCGCATAATAAGATTTTACTATAGCTCCAAGCATTTGATGTGGTGATTTGCATGTTGATAGATTTGGAATAAATTCAGGATAATATTGTTCAATGATTCTAATCCAACCTGGTGAACAGGATGTAAACATTGGTAATTGTCCACCATTTTGGAGACGATCAATTAATTCAAAACCTTCTTCCATAATCGTTAAGTCAGCCGCAAAGTTAGTGTCAAAGACTTTATTTACACCTAAACGTCTAATAGCGGCAACCATCTTACCTGTTGCACCAGTACCTATTTCATACCCAAACTCTTCCGCAATCGCTGCCCGTACTGCTGGAGCAGTTTGGAAGACTACATGTTTCTTAGGATCGTTAATTGCATCCCAAACGATGTCGATATGTGGTTTTTCCTTCAAAGCATCAACTGGACATACATTGATACATTGACCGCAATAGATACAACCAGCATACTCCATCTTTTCATCAAAGGCTGGACCTACATGAGTTTCAAATCCACGATTAATGAAAGTGAGAACACTCATACCAGCTTGTTTTTTACATACTGATACACATCGACCACAAAGGACACATTTAGAAGTGTCACGCACAATCGAAACACTAGCATCGTCGTAAATTGGTTCCCGTTTTTTATAGTTATCAAAGTAAATTTCTTTTAATTGGAATCTTTCTGCTAAGTCTTGTAATTCACATTGTCCGTTACGATTACATACTAAACATTCAATATTATGATTTGCCAGTAATAATTCTAGTGTGGTTTTTTGGGAATTAATGACACGGGGAGTATTAGTTTTGACTACCATGCCATCGCGCACAGGAGTCACACAAGAAGTTTGGAGGTTACGTGCACCTTCAACTTCTACCACCCACATCCGACAAGCGCATGTTTCGTGTATATGTTTTAAGAAACATAATGTTGGTA
>JAAZCR010000009.1 GCA_012513195.1 Bacilli bacterium
AAAGATGACCGTACACGGTTTAGTATATGATATGACCGTAAAGGCAGCCCAGAATGCGGCGCTTGGGGCTGGTGCCAACTTACATTTAATTACGAGTGGCAAGTTAACAGAAAATGATATAGAGAAGATTAAAAGTATTAAACCTAACATCATCTTAATTGCGGGTGGCGTTGATTACGGTGAAAAAGAAACTGCTTTGTATAATTCAGAAAAAATTGCGAGTTTATGTTTAAATATACCTGTCATATATGCAGGAAATTGCATAATCCAAGATGAAGTAAAACAGATTTTTGCTCAATTTAAGCAAGATTCATATTTATTCATCACGGATAATGTTTATCCGCGTATTGATGAATTAAACGTCTTAAAATGTCGGGAAATTATCCAATCTGTATTTGAAAAGCATATTACGCAAGCAAGAGGAATGGAGAAAGTACGGTCCATCGTCAATCACCATATTATTCCCACCCCTGGAGCTGTGATGGAAAGTGCACTATTGCTGTATAAACACATGGGAGATTTAATGGTGTTTGACGTTGGCGGGGCAACTACCGATCTTCATTCTGTAACACCTGGTAATCAGGAAGTAAGTAAAAAACAGGTAAGTCCTGAACCTCTCGCTAAGCGCACAGTAGAGGGAGATTTAGGAGTATATATAAATCGCGAAAACTTAATCAAAAAAATTAGTATACCAGTACTTTGTCAGGAGTTACAATATACCGAAACAGAACTAGAAGAGGTATTAGCTAATTACCAGGTTTATCCAAATTCGAAACAACTGCCATTAGTAGAAAGATTAACTTTTGAGGCGATTAAAATTGCCCTTGAACGCCATGCGGGCAATTTCCGTCATCTCTATGGGGCTAGTGGTCGGATAACCATCGCGGAAGGTAAGGATCTAACGAATGTTAAATATGTAATCGGGACAGGTGGTGCTTTAACACGGCTCCCAAATCGAGAAATTATTCTACAAAAGGTGTTAAATATTCATAATCCACTTAAACTATTACCACCTAAAGAAGCACAAATCTTAATTGATAACAATTATATTATGGCTAGTTGTGGAGTTTTATCTTTAAAATATCCAGAAGGAGCTTATAAGCTATTAGTTAAGAGTTTTCAAAGTAGGTGAGATTATGTATCCATTGGTAGAAATCAATGGTGAGAAACTACGTCACAATGTGAAACAAATTGTGAGTAAATGTAAAGAAGCAGGCATTACTTCGATTTTTGGTGTGGTAAAGGTTTTAGCAGGCTATCAAGATGCCATTAATGATCTCATTAGTGGCGGTATAACACATATTGCGGATAGCCGGATTGAAAATTTAAAAAACATTAGTACCAAGTTAAAAAAGGTTTTATTACGCATTCCGATGGAAAGTGAAGTTCATGATGTGGTCAAGTATTGTGATATTTCGCTTAATAGTGAACTTGAAACTATTAAAAAGTTGAATCATGCAGCCCGAATTAATCGCGTAATCCATGATATTATCGTAATGTTTGATTTGGGCGATTTACGTGAAGGAATTTGGTATACGAGCGATTATATAAACTTTATTGCACAAATCATTGAACTTCCTAATATTCGCTTAGTTGGCATAGGGACTAATCTCACCTGTTATGGCTCGGTTATACCTACACAAGAGAATTTAAGTATATTAGTTAGAATTAAAGAGGAAATCGAACGTACTTTTAACATAAAACTTACTTATATTTCTGGTGGTAATTCCAGTAGTTTACCTCTTGTGTATCGTAAACAACTTCCCAAAGGAATTAACAATTTAAGGATTGGGGAAGCCTTCTTTTTAGGTCGCGAGACGGCCTATGGAAAAAACCTTATAGACTGTTATCAAGATGTTTTTATCTTAAAAGCACAAATTGTTGAGTTAAAACGCAAACCAAGTTTTCCAATTGGTGAACGTGGTTTTGACGCCTTTGGACAGGTTGTGCAATATGAAGACAAAGGCATGATGGATAGGGCTATCTTGGCCATAGGTAAACAAGATGTTTATCCAGAAAATCTTGAACCACTTGATAAACGTGTTAAAATTCTAGGGGCAAGTAGCGACCACTTAATTGTAGATTGTACCGATACTGATTATAAAGTCGGGGATATTATGGATTTTAAATTAAGCTATGGTGGTCTATTACAAGTCATGACCTCTAAATATGTAAATAAAGTATACCTTCATAATATAACAACGCCTTGAGTTTACCAAACTACCGTGTTAGAATAAAGGAAACTCCTTTGACTATACTAAAAGGAGTTTCTTTTTTAAGGAGGAGAATCATGCAGAAGTTTAAGTTAGGAGTAATGGTTTATTTAAGTGATAATATTAAAGAAGAACTCTTAAAAGTATTAGAATTTGGCATCGAAACATGTCAGCTTGGCTGTTGGAACATGGACTTATTAACCGAAACATATGCACAATTAGTAAATGAAGCAAAACAAGAAACAGGTATAGAAATTACCGCCTTTTGGTGTGGTTGGTCGGGGCCACGAGTATGGAACTTTTACGAAGGGCAGTTAACGCTTGGTTTGATTCCCGAAACCTATCGTTATGCCCGCGTGGAAGCATTAATTAAGGGGAGTAAATTTGCGAAATTAATTGATGTACCTTATCTTATTACTCATGCTGGTTTCATTCCCGAAAATCCTTATGATCTCAATTATCAAGGAGTTGTGGTCGCTTTACGTCATGTTGCGAAGGCGTTACAAGAAAATAATCAATACTTATTATTAGAAACAGGACAAGAAACACCTATAACTCTAAAAAGGTTGATTATGGATATTAATTTACCGAATTTAGGTATAAATTTAGATCCTGCCAATCTTTTAATGTACGGTAAGGCTAATCCCGTAGACGCTTTAGATGTTTTTGGTGAGTATGTTAAAGGTGTCCATGCAAAAGATGGCGAATACCCCACGGATCCCCGTTATTTAGGGAAAGAAAAACCACTAGGACAAGGTAGAGTAGATTTTCCTGCTTTACTTAAAAAACTTTATAACCTTGGTTATCAAGGCAGTATAACAATTGAACGAGAAATTTCTGGACCTGAACAAATTAGAGATATTAAGTTAGCGATTAAATATCTTGATGAAGTTATGGAAACGTTATAATGGAGGATGACATGAAACTAATCGATTTACAAGGTTCTTGGTTATATCGTTTGGATCCAGAAAACAAAGGTTTATTAGAAAAATGGTTTACACATAAATTTACTGAAGAAATAAACTTACCGAGTACACTTGATGAACAACATAAGAGTTATCCGAATACTAAAACAGATGTTGAGGATTATCTAACCAGTAATTATAAATATGAAGGAAAAGCATGGTATCAAAAAAACTTTACCGTAACAGTTGAAAGCCAAAATAAAAACTTCTTTTTATATCTTGAGAGAACGAAAAAGACCAGTTTATGGTTGAATGATATATATATTGGGGATAATGATTCATTAGCTACACCACATATATACTCCTTAGGAAAACTTCTTCCTGGTGAATATACTTTAACTGTGTTAGTTGATAATTACTATACAGGTCCGGTATTAGGAAGCCACATGATGACTGTACATACGCAAGGAAACTGGAATGGCATCATCGGAGAAATGTCTATTTATGGTGAAGAAGATTTATATTTTGATGATATTCAAATCCATCCTAATATCAAAGATAAAAACCTGGCAGCAAAAGTTGTTGTAAATAATCTTAGTGAAGAAACAACAGGATTAATAGGTTTAAAAATGTATGAAGAAGAAATTGCACATCACGTTAATATAAAAAAAGGGTTAAACCACTATACCTTCTATTATCCAATCATCGATGAAGTTTATTGGAGTGAATTTGAACCTAACTTAGTTTCCCTGACCGTTTCTTTATTGACACATAATATTAAGTTCGAAAAAAGTATTACCTTTGGGA
>JAAZCR010000066.1 GCA_012513195.1 Bacilli bacterium
GCTTAAGACATTATCAAAATAGAGTTTTAATGCTTCACGATTAGTCGCATCTTTACGTTTTAAGTATTTTATTTGACCTAAATCAATATCACCTAATAGCGTAACTGTATCATTATTAAAGAGGGTTGATTCATTTATTATATTACCAAGCGAACTAATAATACAATGATTAGAATAAACCGTATCTTGGGTAGATTCAAACCGTCCACTAGAAGCATACACATAGGCACATTTATTCCGTTGCGTAAAACTCTTGATAATATAGCGTCTAGTCTCATCTTTATCTAACACTTCATTACGTGCGCTTAAGTTGAAGATAATTTCTGCCCCAGCCATCGCAAGATAAGTCGCTGGTGAAATTGGTGCCCACATGTCTTCACATATTTCTACTCCAAATGACACTCCTTTACTTTGTTCATAGAAGAGCTGCCGTCCAAAGGTAGTTTCATAATCATCGACATTGATAACACCATCACCTAAAATATCCCCAGAAGCAAACTGGCGAGCTTCATAATACTCCTTATTATTAGGTAAATAAGTCTTAGGTACAATACCTAATACTTGATCTTTATATATAACATAAGCACAGTTAAAGATGTTATTGCGATGGACGTAAACAGCACCCAAAATAATGATACCATTATAATCGTTATGCTTTAAAAAGTATCTAATTGCCTTATCATTTTCTTGAAGTAAATATTCTTGAAAGAATAAATCACCACAGGAATACCCCGTTACACATAACTCTGGTAAAACAATGAAATGTGGATTACTTTTTTTTAACTTGTTAAGTTCAGCTAAAATAATTTTTACATTTTCCATTGGTCTGCCCAATTCAATCCGCGGTGCGAGACTACATGCTTTAATAAACATGTTATTCATGATATTCACCCCGACCATATAGTTTATGTTCATAAATATATTGATTTATTTCCGCTAAGCACACATCATCCCTACCCAAATCACGATAATCAGTTGCGGCGATTTCGATTAACGGTGCATCGCTTTCGATAATGAACGAGTCTTTAAATGGTGCTAAAGTGGTAGTAATGAACTCCTCAATATTAATACCATTTCGCTGTAAGACTAAGAAACGGAACTCTTTTAAGAGTTCCTCATATTTTAACCATTTAGTAATCATTAGTAGATTATCCGCTCCAATTACATATACAATCTCTTCATTAGGATATAGACTTTGAAAATACCGAAGAGTAGTAATTGTCCCTTTATACTCAGGTTGAGCTTCGTAATCAGAAACAATCGCATCCTTTAAGTGTTGGCACATAATCCTAACCATTTCAAAGCGATGTCTAAATGGTGCTAAATTACTTTTCCAATTATACCGATCACCAACAGGTATAAAGATAAATTGTGTTGGCTTATACTTTTCAATTAAATATTTACTTAAGCGATAATGAGCGATTGTTGGAGGATTAAAACTACCACCATAGAGGATAATCATCACTGTCACCTATAAGAGTTATTTATATCTAGATTATAACATATATACTATGAAAATAAACAAAAATCGACATGAAAAACTAGCGTTTACCAGCATCATAAATTTCTCCCAATGCCCTTGGCCCTTCGCCTTTACTTGCTGATAAACTTAAGACAATTAAGGTCGCAATAAAAGGTATCATACGATAGAATTCACTCGGAAGCCTTAAACTCGCAAGAAATGGAATACCAGAGTAAGCAGACGCAATTATTTTCATTAGCCCAAAGAATAACGAAGCCAGGAAGATGCGCAACGGTTTCCATTCACCAAAAATTAAAACTGCTAATGCTAAGAAACCATAACCAGAAACCGTGGCATTATACTGAGTGCTGGTGGTAACGATGAAAACATAACCACCACATCCAGCTAGTATACCAGAAATAAGTACACCTAAGTAGCGCATTTTCATTACACTTACGCCTGCACTGGCTGCAGCTTGGGGATGTTCACCACAAGCTCTTAGTCTTAAACCAAAGCGAGTTTTGTAAATAATGATATAACTTAGTACCAATATTAAGAAACCAATAAAGGTGGTAATAAATGCTTGTTGAAAGAGAATTTTACCAATAAAAGGGATATCACCTAAGATTGGTACTTTTTTAATGAGAAACGCTTTTCCACGAAAGTTAACTTGTTGGGTATAATTAGTGAAAAGAATACTCCGGGCAATAAAAATGGATAAAGCTGGCGCAAAAAGGTTTAGTGCAGTACCAGAGATAACTTGGTTAGCTTTCATATTAATTGACGCATAAGCATGTAATAATGCAAATAAGCCACCAGCTAAAGAAGCTACTAAAAGTCCAACTAGAAGTACTAATTGCTGTTTGGCGATGTTTTCTATTACTTCTCTTCCTTGCATATCTTGAATATACTTAACCATTAATAAACCAAAGAAAGCTCCAAATAACATGATTCCTTCTAAAGCGATATTGACGATACCACTGCGTTCTGAAAACATTCCCCCTAAAGCGACGATAAGTAAGGGAATCGCAAAATACAACATTTGTTGTAGTAAAAAGTACAGATTATCCATGAACATTCCTCCGTTTCCCTAGTTTTTCGAGAAGCGCTTTAAACAACATCACAAGGGCACTAAAGTAGATAATTGAACTAATTATGACATCAATTATTTCCGGTACAAAATTATAAATTTGCATATAAAAACCACCTAAAGTGATATATGACATAAATAATCCAGCAAAGAAGATGCCTATAGGGTTATTTAATCCAATCAACGCAACTGGGATGCCTAAATAACCTTCATTTGGTAAAACATCTACAACTTCTAGGGCTCTACCGATATTATTAAGATAAATAACCCCACCTGCTAGTCCCGCTAAAGCACCTGATATAACTAATGATAATATGATATTGCGTTTCGCATTCATGCCCGCATATTGAGCAGCATGATGATTAAAACCTACAGTCTTTAACTCATAACCAAACACTGTGCGTGTCAAGATTATATGAAAAATAACGATAATTAATAAGGCAATTAAAAATCCCCAGGAAATTGTTAGATTTCCTAACTTAATCGAAGGAATAACCGCATTGGCATGGACATATAATGATTCATTCTTTTCCCGATTATACACTACTAATTTGACTAAATAGACTGCTAAATATAAACCGATATAGTTCATCATAATGGTACTTACAACTTCATTAACATGCCGATAAGCTTTCAATACTCCTGGAATTATTGCCCATAATGCCCCTGCGATTCCTGCTAAAATTAGTGCGATCAACCATTGAAAAGCACCTAAAAAGGTAAAATGAACTCCAGCGATAATGGCTACTATCGCTCCCATAATTAATTGTCCTGGAGCACCAATATTAAA
>JAAZCR010000067.1 GCA_012513195.1 Bacilli bacterium
CTTGTGAGTTGCCCATAGACTCCCAAGTTTATGATACATATCGCAGTGAGATAATCAGAATCCTTAAAGGGAATACTCAGGAAATTATTCAGGAACTAACAGAAAAAATGATGAGTTATGCGGATAATCTCCAATTTGAGAAAGCTGAAGAGTATAAAGAATTAATTGAACACCTGCAAAAAACGACGGAACGGCAACGAATGGTGTTAACGGATTTCCTCGATCGGGATGTGTTCGGTTATTATTTCAAGAACGGTTATTTAAGCATTCAGGTATTTTACATCCGTAGTGGGAAGTTGATTGAGCGGGATGCCTTTATCACACCTTTTTATGATGATCCTCATGAAGAATGCGCTCGTTTCATCGTGAACTTCTATGAAAACAACAACAACATCAAACCGAAAGAAATCCTTTTACCCAATACTTTAGATAGCGAGTTGTTAGAAGCCTTCTTAAAGGTTAAGATTGTTGTGCCTAAAATCGGAGATAAACATAAACTTGTTGAACTTGCAAACGAAAATGCGAAAGTCACGTTAGAAAACCGCTTGAAACTAATCATGCAGGATGAAGAACGCACACTAGGGGCTTTACAAGAGTTAAGTGCAGCATTAGGACTTACGGGAGTTAAACGAATCGAAGCTTTTGATAACTCCCATATTTCGGGCGAAGAGGCAATTAGCGCGATGGTTGTTTATATTGATGGTAAACCTAGTAAAAAAGATTATCGGAAGTATAAAATCAAGTATACTCCTACTGCTGATGATTATGGATATATGAGGGAGGTAATCTATAGGCGTTATTACCGAGTGTTAATGGATAATCTCGATAAACCCGATTTAATTATCATCGATGGTGGTAAAGGACAAGTAAATGTCGCGAAGGAAGTGTTGACTAGTCTAAATCTACCTGTTAAAGTTGTGGGCTTAGTTAAGGATGAGCATCATAAAACTAGTGAACTATTAGATGGTGATACTTTAGAATATATAAATATTGATAAGCATTCACGGGCCTTCCAACTCCTCATGAATATTCAAGAAGAAGTGCATCGTTTTGCGATTACTTTTCATCGCACATTAAGAAATAAAAAAGTTACCAAATCCTTCCTAGACGATTTACCAGGCATTGGACCAAAGCGGAAGAAACAGTTACTGAATCATTTTGGCAGTGTCAAACGTATCAAAGAAGCTACATATGAGGAACTAAAAGCCTTGGGACTTCCAAAAAATGTGATAGAAGTTATCTTAAATGTAAAAAATCTAGAAAATCGCTAGATTTAACATGATAACTATCACTCACAAATAATGTATAAAAACATATGATAAAGTGAGAAAGTAAACCCTCAGATAGGAGGTTAAAAGATGGAAGGCACCAAGCAACAATTTCTCACTAAACGGGAACGGGAAATTTTCGATTTACTTATTAAAAACAAAACGACGAAGCAAATAGCTGATGAACTATTTATTAGTGAAAAAACCGTCCGTAATCACATATCAAATGTAATCCAAAAATTATCAGTAACTAGTCGGACGCAAGCCATCGTTGAATTGATTAAGATGAATGAGCTAAAACTATAACCACCTTTTCAGGTGGTTTTTTCTCTATCGCCCCTTGAATTTATTAATTAACATTTGTACAATTATACATGTATATTATTGAAGGAATGGTATTATGCCCAAAGTAGTACAAGGACAGATTTATAAGGTTAGTATTGATTATAAATTAATAAGCATTAAACGTAAGAATCGATTAGAATTTTATTACTTATCACCACGGTTTGTCAGAGAGTTTAGGAAATACCTAGATAGCGGGCTTTTTGTCCGTTTTATTTCCGATAATAAACGCTTTCGTATTAAACATCATCTTGCAAGTCGGGTAATTGCTTTTGAGAAGATTGTAGGCAATAGATATCATCGTAAGATTAATTATTTTGACCAAAACATTGCGAAACAAACCATTCTTGAAAGTATTGATAAGTATGATTATCGTTTGTTTTTAGATTTAGAACTAACGCTACAACATGCGATTGGCGTAAAAGAAGAAATTATTCAAATTGGAGCTATTCTAGTTGATCGAAACAATAATATCATTTGGGAGTATAATGAATTCTTAAAACCGACGAAAATTGAGCAAGTTTCTAAGCGTACTTTAAAATTCTTGAAGATTAGTGCTGATTCCATAAACAATGGCATAAGTTACCGTACTTTTTATGAAGATATGAAAGAAATCATTTCTAAGTACCATCCCTGTATCATTATTTGGGGTGAAAGTGACAAATACGCTTTAGTTAACTCATATAATATTAATAACGTTGCACCAATCTTCCAAGATGATGATTTCATTAATATGCAAGAAGTGTTTAAGCGTTATTTCAACTTTAATTATGAGTTGGGTTTGTTTACTTGTGCGAAACTACTAAATATCGAATGCGGTAAACAAAAACATGATGCTTATGAAGATGCCTTAATTACTCGTGAAGTTTTCATAAAGTTTTACCAAATGGCAAAAGGAGAACTCGAACTTGATTTTATGAGTGCGCTCAAAAGTTTGGGGGTGAATTGTTGATTATTGTTTATGATTCGGGTTTAGGGGGATTAAGTTTATTTAAGTTATTAAAGGAAAAAGGTGTTAAGTTAAGTTATTTGGCAGATAATAAATTTTTTCCTTATGGGACAAAAAATGATGGAGAATTAATTAAGATTATTGAACGAGTTATAGATTATTTGCTTGATAAAGGATATCATAAAATTATTTTAGCTTGTAATACAGCTTCGACTATTTATATGAAATACTTAGATAAGCGCTACAATAAGGTTGTTGTCCCAATAATTATGAGTACGATTAAAGAGCTAGAAAAATATCCTAATGTAAAAACAGTGGGGATAATAGCTACTAATAATGTGGCGAAGAATGATATATATGGGGATCTAATAAGAGACACTTACAAACTTAAGACGATTACCATCCCTTGTAGCGATTTAGTGGATTTATGCGAACAGATGGATAGAAACAAGATTATCGCATATATGCAAGAACATTTTCAAGAATTAAATAAAGAAATCGACGCTTTAATCTTAGGATGTACGCATTTTAATTTAATTGAAGAAGAGATTAAGGCGTTTTTTAATGCACGGATACCAATCATTTTAAGTGGTCGTGCTTTGTTAGATGAGTTAGAACTAAACTGTGAAGAAAATAGCGATGAATATATATATTTAACGAGTTATAATGAAGAATATATAAAGAAAATTCTATATTTACACCCAACTTTAACTAGTTGCAAGTTTGAGTCATTAAATATTTAGTTGGTAAGTACACTTATATAAGAGTGTACTTTTTTGTTTAGGTGATGAAGATGTTTAAGGGATTTTGGTTTAGATATGGTTTATTTTGCCTTCTTTTTCTATTACTGGGTTTAATAATTATAAAACGTAATCAAATAATCATTCCGATCGATGTAATAAATACTTATAATAATGACAAAAAACAGGAAATCTTTCCTATATACTTATACTTATATACAAAAGAAGAAGTTGTTGTACCTTTGTATGTCGAAGTAAAGCTAGATGCTCATTATGAAATTCCATTTTATCAAGACGAGATAAAAACTGATTTTGATAAAGAGATATATCTTCGTTATTCTCTTCTAACTAATCTAGCCAATTATCTACCACAAGGTCTCTTTTCGCCTTTACCTAAACATGTTCGGTTATTAGATTATTATATTGAGGGTGATACTTTAGTATTAAATCTTGATAAGGGGTTTGAAGAATTAAATAAAGCGAATGAAAGAATAATATTAACTAGTATCATTTATACCTTTACAAGTATAAAAGGGATTAATAAAATCAGAATATTATGCGATTATAAACCAATTAAATTTAAACACTTTAATAAAGAAGTATTTTCTCAAGATGATGTTATTACTAATTATCTGATTACAGGATATCCTTATCGAGAACAGAGCAAATATAAAATTTATTATTATCTTAAAAAAGGAGATAACTATTATTTAGTACCAGTATTTGTTTACGATAATCCTAATACATCTATTGAACAATTACTTAAGCAGCCACCTAATAACTCATTAGAAACTTTTATTGATGCTGATGATGAAATCTTCGGGTTATTAGGGTATTATCAATATTATTTAAGTTTGTTATACAATGGTTTTATAGAAACTAGTGAGGTAAATGAAGAAAACGTGTTAAAAATGATTAATTTTTATGAAATTGCTTTAAACTAAACATAGAAAATCTAGGCTTTTATATGGTATAATTTAGTAAGTTAGGATTAGTAAGGATGATCAACATGCGGAAAGATAATCGTAGAAATGATGAAAAACGCTCCGTATCTTTCGAACTAAATGTGAATATGCATGCCGAAGGGTCAGTTTTAGTAAATTTTGGCAATACAAAAGTATTATGTACCGCAACTGTTGAAGATAAAGCACCGCTTTTTTGTAAAGAAGAGAATAAAGGTTGGATTACTGCGGAATATTCAATGTTGCCTAGAGCAACAGCAGTTCGGACACCAAGGGAAGTTCAAAAGGGTAAACAATCTGGTAGAACGATGGAAATTCAACGTTTGATTAGTAGAGCTTTACGAAGTGTTGTAGATCTAAGCAAATTAGGTGATCGAACGATTATTATCGATTGTGATGTGTTACAAGCTGATGGTGGAACTAGAACTGCTGCGATTACGGGTGGTTTTTTAGCCCTCAAACTTGCGATTGATAAGTTAGTTAAAGCGGGAGTATTACCTGAGAATCCTATTAAAGAGTATGTGGCAGCAATATCTGTTGGGATATGTGATGACGAAGTGGTATTAGATTTAGATTATGATGAAGATTTTCAAGCCAGTGTCGATATGAATGTGGTCATGACTGAAAGTGGTCGGTTTGTAGAAGTTCAAGGTACAGGGGAAGAAAGTACTTTTAGTGAAATAGATTTGTATAATATGTTAGAATTAGCAAAAAAGGGTATTAGCGAGTTAATCTCTTTACAAAAAGAAGTTTTGGGAGAGTATTATGAAAACCATAATCATCGCGACGAACAACAAGGGTAAGGTCCGAGAGTTCGAACAGTTTTTTGCGAAGTATGCTATTAAAGTAAAATCATTAGCTGATATCCGCAAGAAAATTCGTATTGAAGAAACAGGTAGTACATTTAGAGAAAATGCTTTGATTAAAGCACGTACTGTTTGTAAGGCTTTAAAAAAACCAGTTCTAGCGGATGATTCTGGTCTAGAAGTAGCCATTTTAAATAATCAACCAGGAGTGTATTCAGCTAGATATGCGGGCGAAAACAGTAATGATTATTTGAATAATCAGAAGTTATTGTACATGTTAAGAGGGGTACCCTTTAAGTTGAGAAAAGCCCGTTTCGTTTGTGCTTTGGCACTTGTTTATCCTAAGGGGAAAGAAATCGTTGTGGAAGGGACATGTGAAGGCTATATTTTGGAAGAAATGCGAGGTAAAAATGGCTTCGGCTATGATCCGCTTTTCTATGTACCAGCATTGAATAAAACATTTGCGGAACTAACAGAAGAAGAAAAAATGAAAATTAGCCATCGGGGGCGTGCTCTTGAGGAGTTGGAGAAGGTGTTAGAAAATGACGAGGATAGTGGTCGTAAGTGATAACCACGGTTTAACGAAAGAAATTGAAGTGATTTATCATCGCCATAAACAGGAAACGGCTATTTTCCTGCATTGTGGCGATAGTGAAATGGATGAGAATCATCCTATCTTAAAACCATTTAAGGTTGTAAATGGCAATAGTGATGATTATGCTTTTCCTCATGAATTTTTGTTTGAGATTGAAGGGAAAAAGATTTTATTGATTCATGGCCATTTCCATAGTGTAAAGTATGATTTACACCCCTTACAACATTATGCGAAACTACGGGGAGCAGATATCGTCTTTTTTGGGCATACCCATTATCCATCAGTGGATATGATCGATGGCATATTGTTAGTTAATCCTGGCAGTATCCTAGCCAATCGGGGTACAAGAGGAAGAAGTTATTGTGTAGTAGATATAAATGGCAAAGAAGTAGAAGTGCAACATTTAGATGTTATGAGTGGTAATATTTATCCAGTACCTTCTGAATAATTTATATATATCTAGATATAATAGATAATGGCGAAAGTCATTCTTTACATCTTATAAAAAGTACTTTACAAAATTAAGAAGATTCGATATAATACTTAATGCAAGTTTGGTGATTATATCGAGGAGGAAACACCTGTTCCCATTCCGAACACAGAAGTTA
>JAAZCR010000010.1 GCA_012513195.1 Bacilli bacterium
GTGATATTGTGCGTTCTAAAAGCATTAATGCAAAAGAACGTATGGAATTTCAAAAACATTTTAGAGAGGACTTAGAGTATTTCAATAGGAAATATCGCGATAAAATCACTTCAAAGTTAACAGTAACGCTAGGTGATGAATATCAGGGATTGTTTAATGATGCTTTGGTTGCATTTGAACTAATTAGTTACATCCAAGTGAAATATCCCTATCAATTTCGTCACGGAATTGCGATTGGTGAACTCTATACAGATTTAAATGATATCTCCATAGGGATGGATGGTCCTGTTTGGTGGAAAGCTCGTGAAGCTTTAGATGAAATTAAAAATGATAAAAAGAATAATGTAAGTATAAAGATATACGGTTTAAAAAATAAAGTATTAGAAGATTTAATTAATAATTCGTTTGTTTTTATTAATGCCTTGATGAATAACTGGAAAGAACCACATAAAGAAGTTTTAAAAAATATCATTGAAACTTATGGATTAATAAACCAGTTTAAGCAAGTGGAGTTTGCTCATAAATTTAATTTTGATCCTTCAAAAGTAAGTAGAATTCTAAAATCAACAAAGTTCTTTGCCTATGGTGAGTTTGTTCGCAGTCTAGCAAATCTGATTAATGAAGAGGTAAGATGTTATGATTAAGCATGTGTTGATTATATTCTTAATTCTTCATGTTTTAAGCGATTATTACCTTCAAACAGATTATTTAGCATTAGAAAAATATAAGAAGCGAAAGATATTTATCTTGCACATTACTATATATTTTCTCATAATGCTTCTACCTTTTATATATTACGGCTTTAACTTCTGGTATTTACTAATTGCTGTTATTGCGGGTATTAGCCATGCTTTAATTGATACTATTAAAGCACTTATAATAAAAAAGGAAGATAACGCATATGACAGTGTATTCTTATGTTTGATAGATCAAGCCTTACATATAGGTCTTATCGTATTAGGAGTTAGTTTGTTTTCTAATCGTTATACAAGTTTAGTTTTTGATGTAACTTATCATTTTTCGGACAATAACATCATCTATCTACGTTGGTTGTTGTTATTTGCGATAATCTTTAAACCAGCTAATATTACATTTAAAATATTATTTAATAAATATAAACCACAGGAAGATAATAGCTCCAATAAAGCAGGTGGCGTAATCGGTAACTGTGAAAGGTTGCTTTATAGTATTTGTTTTATCTTAAATCAATATACTTTATTAGGTTTAATAGTAACTTGTAAAGGCTTTGCGCGGCACAAGGATATTCAAGAGAAAGCGGGATTTGCAGAATACTTTTTAATTGGTACTTTCTATAGCATCATTTATTCAGTCACAAGTTATTGGTTAGTATTTTATTTAATTTAACAGGGGAGTTTCCTCAAACTCCCCTATATTTTTTATTTATATAATAGGTACAATTGTCATAGTGCTACATATTTTATATTAGTGAGTTATTAATAAGAGGGTGAGCTAAATGAATGTTGAAGTGATTTGTGTACCTATTATAACGACTTGTGTATATTGGATAATAAATTTATTAAAATACACTTTAAATAATAACCCTAAATTTAAACGCTTTATTCCTCTAACCGCACTAGTGTTAGGTATTATCTTTGGAGGGGTGTTCTTTTTTGGCATTCCTGAACTCATTCCAACTGATAATCTTATTGTAGCGCTTATTATCGGTGGTGCTAGTGGATTATCTGCGACCGGTGCTAATCAAATCATAAAACAATTAAACAATAATCATAATTGTTCAGAAACATAAAATCCTCTAAGATATCTTAGAGGATTTTATATTATATATGTATTAATGTTTTTTTATTTTAAAAATATATTTACAGATTAAAGCATACAAATAAGAAATAAAGATAATACATATCATTAAAATAACAACCCAAATTATAACACCCATTTTATGATATTCAAATAACCAACCTAATTCTTCATAGTTTAAGAAGAAGTAAGGTACTTTTTGACCATGAAAATCGACACTAAATAGTGATAACACTAGCGCGAAAACTAAATAATATATGGGCATTAATAGACCAACTAAAGGTTTAAATTTGGAAAGATTAAGTTGATAATCAAACAGAAAGAAATCGATAATCGCAAGAAGAGGTACGATAAGGTGAACAGAGAAGTTATCATAAGATAGTAAATAGGATTTTGGAAGAGTGGGAGCTAGGAGAATAAAAAATACAAGAAATGTTACGGTAATCGCTACAGTTAGTGAGAATTTAGCGAGCAGCCACTGGTTATTGATTTTATTTATCCCTTTTTTGTATAACAGGTAATGAAAATACCAGAAGATACTAGTGATTAAAACTATTGCAAGGTTACTTTGAATAGTATAGTACAAAAATGATTTAAAGCTTATCATGAAGGTTCCTGTGCTAACAGTTGCGTAGATACCTGTGAGACCGATAATAATGATTAATGATTTAATAATTAGACTTACATAATAATTCTTGTTAATGTTACGCATGTATTTATTCACCTATAAAAAAGTAGTATTTACGTCTATATTTTACAATGATTCGAAACTCAATAACAACATCTATTTATTATAATAAATCTAACTTATTTAAGAAATATTTGTTAAAAATATATAAATTTATTGCATATCATGATAGTGTAAAATATTTTGTGTAAATAGAAAAGGAAGTCATCCTGTGTTAAAATAAAATTTGGAAAAAAAACACTATAACACAGAAAGGATGACTTCCATGTATAATGATACTACAAGATTAAAAGAAATTCTATCAAATA
>JAAZCR010000068.1 GCA_012513195.1 Bacilli bacterium
CCTGGGTAACAATCAATTGTTAGTACTTTTTTACCCTTAAGTTTTTCACTTAATTCTTTCACGATACTTTCATAACCTTGAAAAGCCTCATGCTCAAAACCTTTGATAATGATTTCTGGATATTTATCATATTGCGATTTAAAGTTTAAATACTTCATGGCGCTCTCCTTCGTCTATACATGATTACTCTTTATAATTATAGCGTTCAAGGAGCCATATTAAAATGTATTTTCTTTTATATATCATGTATTATTTAATAATTTGGTATTTTTAATACAACGATTATAATTAGTAGAACACAAATCTATCTCTATTTTCTTTTGCTTAACTTGATTATTATATAAGAAGAAAGAAAAGATAACTATTACAACGATAAGTCACGTTTGTTATAGAAGTAATGACTTAAAAGGAGAAACGCAGTAGTTAGAATGATACAAATAAATATATAGATTAATTTGAAACCCGATTCTAAAAGTAATGTCTTAGCATCAAAATAGCGAAATGGGGTTAAATGTCTTAAAAAGTGTAAGCTTTTGTGTAAATCCGCTAAGATGGACATTATAAACATACCTAAAACAATACCAAGCACGATACTACCAGATGATTTTGCTTGTTTCCGCAAACTAGCGATAAATAAACCAAAGGAACCAAAAAGGATTTGTAAGAATAACATGCCAACCATTAATTTCATTAGTTCCGATATAATTGATTCATCACTATTAGTGTTAAAGATTATAATTGAAGCTAATAATATAACAATATTTAATATAAGAATAAGCACAAATGTTGCGAGTGTTTTACTTATAAGTACTGAGTTTCTCGAAAGCGGACGGGTTAAAAGAAATTCGATGGTTTTATCCTTTTCCTCTTTGCTAATTATTCCTACACCTAATAGAGCTGCATGAATCACCACAATTAACTCAATATAAATAAACAATACTGAATAATACCCAATTGCGGTTTCTACATTAAAGTCTCCTCCACCCATTAATGCTTTTAATGAAGGCGGAAGATTATTGTATAACTCACTCAGTGAATTACTACCTTTAGAAGAAAGAAATTCAATGATTCCCATCCAGATTAATAATATTAGACAAAGTGACCAGATAAGGAGGGATTTTCGGTATGACTTTAGTTCGTGGAGAAAAATATTCATTTTTATCCTCCTAAGAAGTTATATCTTTTTTATTATAGATGATTAGACTAAAGGTTAATAACAAGATAACTAAAATTAAACCAAGGATTATAAAAGGTGCTTCTAAAGATTTATTCATAAATATAAAATTTGGTTCAAAATACTTATAAAGAGTTAAATAGCGCATAATATCATCTGTATCTTTAACCAATATGGTTGATAACGTATATAAAAGAAAAACAATTCCTAAACTAACACCGAGTGGTGATTTAACTTTTTTCATAATTATAGATACAAATAGACCAAGGATAAAAAAGAGTATTTGCGTAAGTAATAAACCTATAAATATTTCAGTAAAAAACATTAAATCAAAAGTTGTGTTACTAAACATCGTTATGGAAATTAAGGAAACAAGATAAATACTGATGTTAGTGATAGTAAAGATAGTTAATGATGCGATAATTTTATTGATAATTATCGCCGTTCTCGATAATGGTTTCGTTAATAAAAAATCTGCCGTTTTATCTCTCTCTTCTTTAGAAATGATGCTCATCCCCATTATCATCGCTTGAATAGTGGTAATAAGCATCGTAAAACTAAAGACAAAGGCACTAAATCCCAACACAGATGTAATGCTTTCAATATGCATTCCTAAGGCTAGACGTAACTCTTCAGGATAGTTTTCTAATAGTTTTAAAAAACTTTCTGCATCTTGTTGAATGGTTGGGTACATCATCATTAATAAGATGATTAGTATACTTAGGGATAATATCCAGATTAACGTTGCTTTCCGCTGTTGTTTTAGTTCATGTAAGTAGATATTCACGCATCCTCACCCTTTTCATAATAATGCATAAAGATTTCTTCTAAATCAGGTTCATGGATGGTGATGTTTTTAATATTAAGCATCGCAAGTTTTTTAATAATAATGTTAATATCTCCTTTATATAAGAAACTATAAGTATGATTATTAATGGTAAAATCATTTACTCCGTCAATATTGAAATAGTCTAACGATAAATCTGTGTCTGTTTCAATGATGATGCGTTTGTAGTTTTCACCACGTAAGTTTTCAATGGTTTCGATTTTAATAATTCTACCTTCCTTAATAATTGCGACCCGATTACATAATTTTTGGACTTCACTTAAGATATGGGAGGATAGTAATACAGTTACGCCTTTTTGGTTTTCTTGTTTAATTAATTCAAAAAACTTCTGTTGCATCAAAGGATCTAAACCACTGGTTGGTTCATCAAGTATGATTAATTTCGGTTCATGTAGTAAACCTTGGACAATACCAACTTTTTTCTTATTACCGAATGATAATTCCTCTATTTTTTTATTTAAATCTAAATCCATGATTTCAGCAAGTTCATATATTCGTTTAGTACAATCCTTTTTATAAAAAGAGGCAGAGTACTTAAGTAAATCAATAACTTTCATACCATCATAATAAAATACTTCACTGGGTAGATATCCGACATCTTTTAAGATTTCCTTACCATCGGTGAAACAATTCTTACCAAATATAAAGGCAGTACCACTTGTAGGTTTAATTAAACCTAATAATGTTCTAATGGTAGTGGATTTACCAGCACCATTAGGTCCAATAAAGCCAAATATTTCCCCCGCTTCCACATTGAAACTTACATCAATTATCCCTCTGGATTTACCATAATACTTAGTGAGGTTGTTAATTTCAATCACATTCATCTTGATTCCTCCGTTTTATAAAATAATTGGATGAATAAATTAAAATATTGTTCTAACTCTTTCATTGCTTCCTCGATATTTATATTACTAAAACTAAAAATGTTATTTTGGTTTATATATCGGTTAGAAAAACCTGTGATTGTCCAAATAATAATATTAATGGCTTTTTCTTTATCAATATTGTCTCTAAACTTATCCATAGCGATATCAGAAAATAGTTTATAAGCGTCATTTTCTACCTGTAGGCGCTTAGCATTTATTTCATTTCTTACTTCTTTAGCATCTTCATAATATGCTTTTTCTAAGAAACTAAATAATAGTGGGTATTTATTTAATATTATTAGTTTATTCTTAACTAATTGTCTTAATCGTTTGATTAAGTCTTTTTCACTAAAATCTATTAAACCATAGAAATCTCTAGTAATGATTTCTTGGGCATAATCATATAAAAATAAATACAATTCCTTTTTAGTAGGAAAGTAATGAAATAATAATCCTTTTGAAATTCCTGCTTCTTTAACCATATTATTAGTTGAAGCTAATTCGTAGCCATTTAATGAAAATTCCTTTAAACAAGCATTAATTAGACGATCTTGTTTTTCTTTATCCATATTAAAGAATTTGTGTTCCATAGTACACCTCATTGACCAGGGTAGTCAATATGATTATACATTGTTTTTTTAAATCAGTAAATAAATATAGATAAATATTTACACAATACGAAAAAATACTATTGTTTAAATAAAAAAACCAAATCCCTTAAAGCTTGGAAATTTGGTTAATTGAGTGATTTCACTGAGTCTCGTTCAATTAATTGACCTTCAATGACTTTCTTAACAAGTTTGCGTTTTGGATTTTGAATTTTCGCAAGTAGTATCTTTGCTGCCTCCATCGCAATCTTTTCTTTATTTTGATTTATAGTTGTTAGCGAGGGTCTTGTGAATCTAGCCAGTTCATTATTATCAAAACCAATCACAGAAATATCGTCGGGTACTTTGATACCTACTTCATCAAACGCATGCATTAAACCAATAGCTAAATCATCACTTGCACATATTACCGCCGTTGGTTTATCTGTCATTTTTGCAATATCCATACCTCTTAAGAAACCCTGATTATAAGAGTATTCATTACCTTTTAGCACATAGTCTTCACGGAAAGGAATTCCGTAATCATGTAGAGCGTCTTTATAACCTCGCAAACGTTCTGACCCGACAAAGGTTTTTAAAGCTCCAGCGATATGTGCAATCTTCCGATGACCTTTCTTTATTAAATATTCAACAGCTTCATATACGCACTTATAGTTATTAGTATATATACAGTTTGTGAGGTCTGTATTACTGTCAATTGATACAC
>JAAZCR010000069.1 GCA_012513195.1 Bacilli bacterium
TAACCAGCACGTAAATGGAAGTACCCTTATTGGTGTTACCATAAGAAAAACCCCTCTTATGAGGGGTCTAACTCTGACATAATTACTCGTTTTTTCTTCCAACGACCTGAGAAGTAATATGTTTGCCCAAAAACAAGCGTTATTACATAACTGATCGCGATTGCTAGCCATACACCGTCTGAACCTAAGGGGGTAGCAAGTATTTTGGCTAGAGGAACTCGTACTACCCATAAGGCAGCGAGTGTAAAAATTAATGGTGGTACGGAATCACCAGCACCGCGGAGGATACCATTGGTGATAAACATTATTCCAAATGGTATATAGGTAAAGCCTACAATCCGTAAATAACGGGAACCAATTCGAATGACTTCGGGATCTTTATTGAAAAGACTGATAATAACCTCGGGGAATATATAAGCAACTAAGGTAATTAAACTAGTAATACCTACGACTAGAATAACACCCCATTTATATCCGTCTTTCACTTTATCGTATTTTTGGGCACCGAAACATTGTCCTGTAAAAGCTGATACTGCAAGGGATAATGATTGAGCAGGTAAATGGGCGAACTGGTCAATTCGACTAGCTACGCCGAAAGCATTAATGACATCACTGCTATCAAAGTTATTAATGATGGAAACAAGTACCATCATACCTAAAGAAACGAGGGATTGTTTGATACCCGTTGGTAAACCGATTTTCACCATTTTAATGGTAAGTTCTTTATGATAACGATAATCACTTAACTTATGACTAATCAAGTGAAGTTTACGGTTAAGATAGATGACGGAAAGGATAAAGGAAATAGCTTGAGATATCAAAGTTGCGACAGAGGCGCCTTTTATACCCATCTTTGGGATAATTCCCCAACCAACAATAAAGAGGGGATCTAACACAATGTTTAATATACTCGCGATTGCTAGGAAGATTAACGGGGTTTTGGAATCACCTAATCCTCGTAATATGGCACTGAAAAGATTATAACCAAACATGAAGATAAGACCATAGAAGTAAATATTAAGATAATCTAAAGCATATTGCATGTTTTCGGGTTTTATATTCATTAATAAGAGTATATCTTTACTAAAGATTATGCCAATAATTGTCATGATAATAGCGCTAATACCTAAAACTAAGATGGAGTTGTGGATGGTTTTATGTACCATGTCTTGATTGTTAGCGCCTGTGTACTGACTAACTAATACGCTTGTACCCATGGTAAAACCCATAATAAGGGCAACTAAAATGAACACTAAGGGTACGATGTTTGCCATAGCTCCTAATGAATCTTTACCAACGAAGCGACCCACCCAAAATGTGTCCGCAACGCTATAAAAGGCTTGAAGTAAGTTACCTAGTAATAATGGTACTGAAAACTTCACAAGATTCATTAAGACGCTTCCTTCGGTTAAATCGTACTTATTTTTCACGCATGATGCTCCTTTTCTTTTTATGATAGGTTTATTATAAAATAAGATATGCAGATGTTCAAGAAAATAGTTTTAGATATCACCATTACCACTTTCATATACATATTTTATAAGATATATACAAGCAATACAACTATATATACGACTCATTAATAAATGACGATAAGCAAGTTCTAGTTTGGGATCTTTTTCTTCTTTATTTTGATATTCTTCATAAGTTATGAGTGCTGTTTTCAAATCAATGAAATTTGATATTGTTTCAAGATAGACAGCGAAGCGATTATATAGTTTTTGCTTATCATTGTCGTTATTGTTTGGGAAGAGTAGTTTTTGGATAATGAGAAAAGATGCGAAAAAACTTA
>JAAZCR010000070.1 GCA_012513195.1 Bacilli bacterium
AGAAACCCTTGGAAACAATATCGTCTATCAAGGACCAGCAGGTAGCGGGCAACATACAAAGATGGTTAATCAAATCTGCATTGCTGGTAATATGTTAGGGGTGGTTGAAGCCATCACATATGCTAGGCATGTGGGCTTAGATATGGAAAAAGTGTTAAAGAGTATTTCGACTGGTGCTGCTTCGAGTTGGCAATTAACCAATAATGCACCTAAGATTTTAAATAAAGATTATACCCCTGGTTTCTATATCAAACACTTTATTAAAGATATTCATTTAGCACAAGAAGAAGCAAGAAATGTAGCGATTGATTTGCCAGGGTTGGATTTAGTTGAGAGTCTCTATAATAGTCTGTTAGAAAATGGCTATGGTAATCTAGGTACCCAAGCCTTAATAAAATATTATGAAGATGAAGAGTATTAAAGGTTAGAAAAATATCAGTTTCTAACCTTTATTGTTTATAATAGAGACAATAGCGCTTATAACTATAAACTGGTCGATAACGTTCCTTATTAAATGCAAGTCCTTTATCACCTAAGTCACTACCGACATTAATAGTATTGATGTAGGGATAACTTTGATGGAGATGTTTGACAAACTCAATTGTTAATGTTTCGCTGATACCATCATAATTTTTATCAAATTTTGTCAGGCATCCCCAAGCGTTTTTGTTAGGTAGAACTTCACCACTGATTAAGCCTACGATTTTTTGATCAATCTCAATGACTATAATGTGATGGTTTAAATTCGCATAGTTTTTAATTATCGGTTCAAAGTAAAAGCCATCAATAATGCGTTTATACTTTTTACCTGACTCTTTTATCCAAATTTGATTTAATTCGCTAACTTGATGAAAATCTTTATCTGTATATTTTCTTATAATCGCTTGTGGATATTTTTCCTTGAAGCGATTAAGTTTATTGCGGATTTGTTGGAATTCCTTACCTTTAAGACGCAAAAGTTTATTAATTGAATAATGACGTTCAAGACCTGTGAGTTTACTATCTTGGAAATAAGTGGTAAAAAGTGGTGATTGTTTAAGGTAGTTTAATTGAGCTTCGTTTAAGGGATTAATTACGGCTTTATTAGTTATGCCTGCCTTTTTATTTTGTTCTAGGCAAGCTAAGCTCGCTATTCTTAAACACTCGATGAGTTCTTCAAGATTACCAGCTCCAAAGGGTAGGGTAGGTAAATACATCCTACCTTTATTAGTTATGATAAAAGTAACGAGAAAACCATTGATAAAGGTTTTATAGATTTTTAATGATTTCGAAAAATTATGAGCCCAGATATAGGTGAAATTTCCACTCCAACAATTAGTGGGATACTGGCTGTCCTTAATAAAGGTATCATATAACTGTTTATCCGTTAAAGTGATGGGTTCTAATTTTATCATCATCCTTATCATCTCCATTTCGTTTCTTCAATATGTTATGGTACGAAATTTGTTTTGTATAACTTAATAACCTAAAAAGGTGAGGTTTCAAACATTTATAACCTCACCCTTTTAATTAATATACAAAAGGCCGACCATAATAATAACTATAGGGAGAACCAACGACGGCGCTATAAGTGTTAAAGGTATAGGGAGAAGAGTATGGTGTGGGGAGTGGATAAGGATAGGGGAAAGGAGTAGGAAAAGGATAACCGAAGAAAGGTGGACAACAACGTCTAAACCATAATGGTGCTGTTATCGCAATCCCAGCGAGAAATGGTAAAAACCGACTATCATGATTATGTAGATGTGCAGGATAATGCATGATAAACCTCCTTAGTATCTTGGTATATAATAAGTTATGCATAAGCATGATAATCTGCATAGTAATATTACCCAAATCATTAAGAAAAAAATTTACATTATCCAGCAATTTATGTATAATATTATTAATATCAAACTATTTAATAAATCTGTTGAATGAGGTAATCATCCATGAAGTATTTGTTTGCGGTAAATCCAGTTTCAGGGAAAAACAAAGCGAAAGAAAAAATGGCCAAATTAGCCGAACGGTTAAAAGAAGAAGGCATCGATTTTATTACTTATGAAACCCAACCTTATCAATATGCGGATGATTTGCGTAAGGTCATTATTGAATCGCAAGCGACCCATGTGTTTGCGGTTGGTGGCGATGGTACTGCTCATGAGGTCTTAAATGCGGTTATTGGTCTTGATGTCTTTTTTGGAATTGTACCGTTTGGTTCTGGTAATGATTTTGCGCGAGCGCTTACTTTACCAAAGAAAATTGATAAGATTGTAGAAATGATTAAACACAATGATTATATCACCATCGATGTTGGTAAAGTCGAGGGTGGACGTTACTTCCTCAATTATATTAGTTTTGGTTTTGATGTGGTTGTGTTAAAGAAATCGATCGCATTAAAGAAAGTTTTCAAAGGAGCATTTTCTTACATTGCGGCTCTCTTTACGACTCTAATTAAGTATAAATGTCGGACGATCAAAATAAACGGGGAAGATAAATTGTGTTACCTTGCCGCCATTCATAATGGTAAATATTATGGTGGGGGAATGAAACTAAATCCTTATGCGGAAGTAAATGATAGCCTTTTAAATCTGTGTACAGTAAAGAAGATAAGCCGCTTAAAATTTGTGGCGCTCTTCCCAAGTGTCTTTTCGGGAAAACACTATCGCTTTAAAAAGATTGTCAGTTTCCAAAGTAAGAGACAGTTCACCATCGATACTTATAATGACATCGTCTTAACTGGCATTGATGGAGAAATATATGAATTACCTAATCCAGTTACAGTAAGTGTTGTACCCGAAAGTGTTAAATTAATTAGATACAAATTTAACTAAAGCCTTTCATAGGCTTTTTTATTTTGGCTAAAAGAATATTTAGATATAAGTAAAGATATAAGTCTTTACCGTTTATATCTTACTTTCCATAAAATACTATAGCCATGAAAGGAAGGTGATAGTGTGTGCTTATTGGTTATTTACATCATCGGAAAGATCCATTAAAAAGTCGCAAATTATACGCATATGCTGCGGTAAGTTTAATGGAAGGAGCCGAACTTGTTTATTTTTCGCCCAAAATGGTAGATTTAACTAATAAAGTTATTAATGGATATATGTACAAAAACGGAAAATGGGAAAAAACAGTAACTAAATTACCCGATGTAATAATTAATGCAGGTAGTCCGATAAAGCTTAAACATCGCAAAGTTGTCAAACAACTTAAACAATTAGTCCCTTTTACTACCCATTCCATCGGCAATAAGTTAGCGGTTTATCGACGTTTATATAAAGATGGAACCTATAAGGATTACCTGATACCAAGTCATTTGATTAAACAAGTTAATGATGTGTTTATTTATCTTGAGCGATATGGAAAAGTTGTTTTTAAGCCAACTAATGGTCATCAAGGTAAAAATATCGTTTTTATCGAGAAACTAGAAAATATGTATCGGGTGAAAATTGATACTAATCGTCAATTATATTCGAAAGAAGAACTTGTAAACTTGATAGATACAAGGATGAAGGAGGAAAACTATCTCATTCAACCATATATTAAGAGTACTACGAAAACTGGTTTAGCTTTTGATTTTCGCATCCATACCCAAAAAGATGGGGAAGGTAAATGGGTAATTTGTGCCATTTATCCCCGGATTGCGAAGAAAGATAGTGTCGTCGCCAATATCAATAATGGAGGGGTCACATGCACGTTAGATTCATTTTTGAAGACGGAATTTGGTGATAAAGCAGAAACAATCAAACACAAGTTAATCGAGTTTGGTTTAGGGGTATCAAAGAAACTTGAAGAACTACA
>JAAZCR010000071.1 GCA_012513195.1 Bacilli bacterium
AAGTTTATCAAGTACCTGATTTCTTGCGGTCTTTATATGGATATTATAAGCATCGTACAGACTTCCATAAGTATCTCATCGGTGTAACATACCGTAATGAGCCAGCACCATTAACAAGCGATGATATCAGGCGCTTAAATAATGGCGTTATTCAAACGAGTGTCAGTGGCATTGAAGCCTACAATAGTTGTCCGTATGCGTTCTTCCTCGAACGAGCATTGAGAGTGCAAGAGCGCGATGTGCAAAAAATGGAACCGACTGATATTGGTGACTTATTCCATGAAACGCTTGAAGAAATTGTGAAGAGAATCTGGATGGAAAATGAAACGATTAATCAAGTGCCAATCGATCGGTTACTAAACTTAGTAGATGATATAGTTAGACATTACGCTGATAAAATTCAAAGGGATTACTTTAATAAGCGAGCAATCAATAAATTCTTATTGGAACGGATTAAGGAATCTTTGAAGAGTAGTATCCGAACCCTTCATTATCAATCCCAATATTCTAAGTATCGTACGATTATGGTAGAAGAGCCCTTTGGACCTAATGCGACGAAACTTAAGACTAAACCCATATCTTTACCTAATGGTTTTACTCTATACTTAACTGGTATCATTGACCGGGTAGATGAAAGTGTAGACGGTAATAAACATTACATTAGTGTTATCGATTATAAATCAAGTAGGCATATCATTGATTTAGATAAAGTCCTCAATCGCCTAAGTTTACAATTATTCACTTATTTAGATGTAGTGGTAGATAACTTAGCATCAATATATAAAGACGGAGAAGTGATTCCATCCGGTGTGCTATATTATCAAATTCAAAACCCAACTATTAACGCGCAAAAAGAACTAACAGAAGAAGAAATTCTAAAGGAACACTATGCGAAGTATCAGATGAAGGGCTTAACTTTAGAAGAAAAACAAGTATCTATGCTATTTGATGAGAAGTTAGCTAAAGAAAGGGAATCTGACATTATCAATGTCAAATTTACCAAAAAAGGCGATTATTATAGTTATTCTGATGTGATTAATAAAGCTGAAATGGATGCTTTAAGGAAGTTTACGCGAGAATCGATTGAAGAGGCAGCGTTAAAATACTCCAATGGAGAGATACCAATTACACCGATAAAATCAAATAACTTTAGGCAATGTCAATATTGTCCCTACTTAGCGATTTGTAAGTTTGATGCCCGCTTAAGAGAAAACAAATATAAAGAATTGAAAAAATATAAGAAAGAAACGGGTATTATCAACTTGATTGAACAAGTAAGACAAGGTGATGAGTCATGAAGTTCACCCGAGCCCAACAACAAGCAATTACTACCACGGGAAGCAATCTATTAGTAGCTGCAAGTGCTGGTAGTGGTAAAACCACCGTATTAATTGAAAGACTGGTCAATCGCATTAAAAATGACGGATATAATATCGATGAGTTTTTAGTGGTAACATTCACGGAAGCAGCAGCGAGCGAACTGAAACAAAGATTAAGAAGTAAAATAACCGAAGAGTTAATCAATGAACCTAGTAATAAGCATCTTCGTGCGCAACTACCTAAGATTGGTACTAGTTATATTTCCACTTTTCATGCGTTTTGTAACCAGGTGATAAGAAAGTTCTTCTACTTGATTGATTTTGATCCCATCTATCGCATTAGTGATGATATCGAAAGCTTAGTGCTCGAACATGAGACATTAAGTACACTCATGGAAGAACTCTTTGAAAAAGATGATGATAAGTTCAAAAAGATTTATGAGCGCTTTAATTTAACTTTATATGATGAACCATTCATTAACATGTTCCTTGATTTATATCATCGGTTAAGAACTTTACCTTATAAACAAGATTTTGAATAGTTAACTAAGAAGATTTATGACGTTGACGGTGATTTAACTACCTGGATTTACTTTGATCGCTTAAATGAAAGTATTAAGAGTAAGGTTAAAGAAATAAAACACTATCTTAATAAAGCTTATGATTTAGCGAGAATACATCAACATGGTTATGAAGAACAATATCCTAGTGATTATGATGTAATAAACACATTCGAAAAACTTCTTGATAAAGATTTTGCGAAGTGTTATGAATATTTAAGTGAAAACAATTTTGAACGTTTTACTACGAAAAAAACTAAACATCTTGATGAAGATATTAAGAATTTAATCAAAAAATATCGCGATGAAGCTAAAA
>JAAZCR010000072.1 GCA_012513195.1 Bacilli bacterium
AAGAGTTGGTAATATAGAAAATGGCAAAGATACGATTATTGAAGCATGCCGCCGCATTGAGAATGACGAAGTAGACCCATCTCGCATTACCAAAAGTGTACTAGTAATTGATGAAGCACAAGATATGGACGAAAATGAGTATCGTCTAATTAAAGCACTAATTAATAAAAATGAAACAATGCGTGTAATTGCGGTTGGTGATGATGATCAAAATATCTTCAGCTTTCGTGGATCAAGTTCACAATATATGCAAGAGTTATTGAAGTATGATAACGCGAAAAAATATGAATTGGTGACTAATTATCGCAGTAAAGCTAATCTAGTTGAATTTACCAATAAATTTGTTCAAACGATAGATAATCGGTTAAAAAAGACACCTATATTTGCATATCAAAGCGATAATGGCCAAATTGAAGTAATAAAATATAAAAATGAAATAATCGTACCAGCGCTGAAGTATCACATAAAAGAAGGATTTATTGACTCCACATGTGTCTTAACTAGAACAAACCATGAAGCATTACAAGTATTAGGTATACTACTTAAGAATGGTATTTCCTGTAAATTAATAAGAAGTTCTGACCGTTATCAATTAATAAATCTACAAGAAATTCGTTTTTTCCTTGAAGAATTAAGAAACCTTAATCCTAATCCTAAGATTGATATGGCGGATTGGCAAGAAGCGAAACGAAAATTAAAAGTAAATTATAGTGATAGTGATAATTATGAATTATGTCTTCAAATTCTAAATGATTTTGAAGTTGTTAGTGGTAATGACATGTATTATTCCGATTTAGAGATGTTCATAAAAGAATCAAAAGAAGAAGACTTTCTTAGTAAGGGACAAGGACAAGTTGTCATTTCTACTATCCATAAATCTAAAGGTTGGGAATTTAATCATGTTATCTTAATATTGGATAATTATGATATCAGTGATGATGAAAGTAAAAGGGCATTATATGTTGGCTTAACACGCGCTAAGGAACGTATTACAATTCATTATAATGGTGAATATTTTGATAAGAATCATTATGATCAATATAAAAATGTAAAAAATTTAAATTATAAATATGATAATAATGATTATGCACCTTCTGATTTTCTGCTTTATCATTTAAGTTTAGAAGATATCCGTTTAGGATCTGTTCATTATACACAAGATTTGATAAAAACATACAAAAGTGGTAATTTATTAAATGTAGATGTAAATGGCATATTAGATAATACTAAGAATAAATATATTTGTAAGTATTCAAAAAAATTTAAAACAGAAATTGACAAATATATACCACTTGGGTATGTTCCTACGAGAGCTAAAGTTAAAAACATTGTTTATTGGTACGATAAAGATAAGGATAAGGAATATTTGGTTTTACTTCCTGAAATTGAACTCACAAAACAATCCTCAACTATTTAGTTGTAATTGTGTTATTTGGTAAAGTGTGCTATAATATCTTTAATATAGACTACCAAGAGGAGTTATTTATATGGAGAAAAAGTATCGAATACGATTTATGTTATTGATACTGTTTTATGTAGTTGTACTTGCCTTTCTTTTAGTTAACATTATTAATAATCCAATAAAAGAGATTATCTCCCTAGCGGTTGTAATAGTAATAATGATGTTAATGCAAGCCATCTTTTTGTACAACAATTACTTGAAAGATACTAAGGCGAAGACGATTGATGAATTGGGGTATCATATCCGTAAAGTTGGCTCTAATACCTTCAACAACTTTCCCGTTGCCATTCTTGTTTATAACGACAAGTATGTTGTAGAATGGGTTAACTATTATACTCGGAAACTCTTAGGCACCAAAATCGTCGGTAAACATTTAAGCGATCTAGATACTACACTTTTCGAAAAACTAAGTTTAAATGAATATACGGTAGAGATGGCTAATAAGATCTTTGATGTCGTTCATTTCCCACTGTATCGCACACTTTATTTAATCGATGTAACAGAACGCGAACAAAAGATTCGCCATTTTGAAAGAACGCAACTTGCAGTAGGTTACTTAGTAGTCGATAACCTTGAAGATGCCGTAAGAGATTTACCAGAACAACGACGTTACTTATTCCTGGGTCGTGTTAATACAATGATTATGCAATATGCCAATGAAAATAACATCTTTCTTAAGAGCTATGGCGAAGGGCGTTTCTTACTGCTTATGGAATATCAAGTATTACAAAAAATGATGGCTAATAAATTTGATATTCTCTCGAGAATAAGAAAAGTATCGGAACAATTCGACTCGACATTAACAATTAGTATTGGTATTAGTTTTAATCAAAAGAACTTAATCTCATTAAGTGATAAAGCTCTCGAAGCTTTAGAACTTACACAAAGCCGTGGTGGTGACCAAGTATGTGTCATCATTGGCGAAAAAGCTATTCGTTTCTATGGTGGTAAATCTAATATCGTTGAAAAGCGAAATCGTGTACGAGCTCGCGTGGTTGCTGAAGAGTTACACGAGTTAATTC
>JAAZCR010000073.1 GCA_012513195.1 Bacilli bacterium
CTGCATATGTTGTGTCTGAAAGAATTCTAAAGAAAACACCACAACAAAAAGCTATTATTAGAGAACATCTTCAAAAATTTAGTAGTTTATATACGAATATGTCGGAAAGAATGGATGAGTTTGTTGATTTATATCCTATTAATCCATCATATATTGATATTTTTAATAAGATATATATTGCTGAACATCGTCATATCTTGAAAAATATCACGACAATCATTGATAGTATTATTAATATGGATATTGATGAAGATTCACCTGGCATAATTTCTTTTGATACTTATTGGCCATTCATAAAAAACAATTTCTCCTATCGTTCGGATTCTAATATTAAAGAAGTAGTAGAAAAAAGTGATGTTTTAGAAAATATTATAAATCGTTCTTTCACTAAACCAAGTTATAAACCGCTAGCGATTCAAATTATATATGCTTTAAGTGTTTATCGTTTGGCAACGGGAGACATAACTGTAAAAGCGGGATTAACAGTAGATAATCTAAGAGATGATTTATGTTTATTTATTAAAAATTTACCTGATCGTAATTCAGATACACTTAAGACATTTATTCAAGTAGTATTAAAAGAAATAATGACTACAGTTAGCGGACAATTCATTGATTATAATCCAGATAATGGACAATATTATTTAGATTTGAAGAAGAATATCGACTATGAAGAAATAATTGCACGGCGTGCAGAGAAATTAACAGATGATGAAATTAATAACTTCTATTATGAAATTATATATGCTTGTTTGGATTGGCAACAACCAACTTATAAAGGCCTGCAAAACATTTATGAACATCGCTTAAATTGGGCATCACATAATATTTTCCGTACAGGATATCTATTCTTTGGTAGTCCAGAAGAACGACCAACTGCTCAACCACCAGAAGATTATTATATCTATTTCTTAAGACCGTATAATAATGGTCATTATTATGATGAAAAGAAAGACGATGAAGTATTTTTTGTTTTTAAGCCAACAGAAGAATTTACAGAAAAATTAAGACTTTATGGTGGAGCGATTACCGAAAAGAATTTATCAACTGAACAGCATCGTCAATCATATAACACTCATGCAGAAAAGTATAAGAGAGAGTTAGCTAGATTCTTAAGAGAGAACATTAATACTTGTTTCGATGTTATTTATAAAGGAGTAAAAAAACAACTTATTGAAGTTATTAGAGGTCATTATAAGGGTACTGATACATTCAAAGAAATTATTGACATAGCATCTTCTTTATGTTTGGACGAGTACTTCACAAAGAAATATCCTGAAATGCCTATCTTCAAAACTCCAGTTACATATTTAAACAGAAGAGAGATTGTCGGCGCTGCTTTAAATTGCTTAGCTGGAAAGAAGAATCAATTAGGTCTTGCGGTATTAGAAAGTTTTGGTTTATATGATGGGGACAAGATTACTACAGAAAAATCGAAATACGCCCAATATTACATTAAAGAACTAAAAAATATCCCAAGCCAAGCAGTTATTAACTTTAGTGATATATTTGTAGAAGTAGAAAATAAAGATGAGTATTTTGTGGATAAAAAGTTCCAAATCAGTTATATATTATGGCCAATCGTCTTTGTGGCAATGGTATATACTGGCGATGCGGTAATTGCATTAAAAGATGGTAGGATTTTGACAGCAACTGAGTTAGAGTCTTTAGTTAATATTGAAATAATTAATTTATATGAGTTTAAGTATATCGCTAAACCAAAAGGCTTACCATTAAAAGAATTGCGTAGGTTATTTGAGTTATTAGAGCTTTCTCCTGCTTTAATTGTTAATGCTAATGAGAGAGAAAAGGGATTAGAAAAATTACTACAAAAAGCAGATAGTATTGTTAGACAAGCAGTAGATGCTAATTTAAGAATCACTAGTGATTTTGAATTATGGGGCGAACCATTAATCGCGAAGCATATTGTAGAAGAGTATAAAAAAGCAATTAAACATGGCTTAGAAGTGTTTAACAATTTCTCAACTAAATTTAATACTGTAGCTAAGTTAAATAACTTTGCATATTCAATAGATGTAGTAGAACAATTAGGTAAAGATATAGAAGTTGTTAAAATAGTTAATGAATATTATCATTTTAAGAATGAACTTACATCTATTGTTACTTATTTAATGAATATAGAAGGGTTAAATCTCTCACAAAAATTAAAGGATGATATAGAAGACGCAAAAGCAAAATTCCGCCAAATTAGAGATGATATCCCTGAGGAAAAGAATGGTAAATTAGCTGCAAATAACGTAAATAGATTATTAGAAAATGTCAAGAATCAATATATTGATTACTATTTCGAAGAACATAATAAACGTCGTTTAAACTATGATGGTGCTAAACGTAAAGGGGACATTATTTCATCTCAAAAGTTTAATAATTTGAAGAGGTTAAGAAGTATCAATATTTTATCAACTTCTAAGTTAGACAATATTGAAAAAGAGTTATCCGATTTGAAAGTATGTACTGAATTAACACCTGATATATTAAAGAATAATTATTACTGTACAAAATGTAGTTTCAAAATAGGTGATAATGAAGTAATTGTAAAAGGTAGATTAGATCAAATAGAAGATAAAATAGATGATCTAATTGATGAGTGGACAATGACTTTATTAAATACTATTACGGATCCTACTTTAGAAAACCATAAACAGTTTCTAACTTCTGATCAAAGAGCAATCATTAACATGTTCGTTGAAACTAAGAGTTTACCAGAAAAAGTTGACCAATACTTTGTAAATGCGATTCAAGAACTCTTAGAAGGTTTTGAACCAGTATTTATTAATAGTGATGAGTTAATCGATAAACTCAGTTCATTAGGTCCATGTGATGTAGATACTCTCCAAAGTAAATTAAATGATATATTAAATCAATATACAATTGGCAAAGATAAAGAAAAACTCCGTATTATAATTAAGAAATAAGGGAGGATCCACTAATGAAATTAACAAAAGAAGACCTAGATAAAGTAAGACATATTGATGGTTTCCCAATCGGTAAAGATGAGGATATCATAGCATTGTCTCAACCACCATACTATACAGCATGTCCTAATCCTTTCATTGAAGACTTTATCAAGGAACATGGTAAGCCATACGATGAAACTACCGATGATTATCATAGAGAACCATTTACTGCAGATGTAAGTGAAGGTAAGAATGATCCAATCTACAATGCACATAGTTATCATACAAAAGTACCTTATAAAGCAATAATGAGATATATATTACACTACACAGAACCAGGAGATATCGTATTTGATGGATTTTGTGGTACAGGTATGACAGGTGTTGCGGCACAGATGTGTGGGATTCCTGATCCAGAGTTTAAGATGATTATAGAAAAAGAGATGCCTTACGTGAAGTGGGGAGCACGTAAGGCAATATTAAATGATTTATCACCAGCAGCGACATTTATTGCGTTTAATTATAATACACCAGTTGATGTATATAAATTTCAAGAAGAAGCAACAAGAATACTAGAAGAATGTGAAAAAGAACTAGGATGGATGTATGAAACAAGACATGTAGTTGATGGTAAAATTCAAACAGGAATAGATGGACAACCAATTATGGGTAGAATAAATTACACTGTTTGGAGTGATGTTTTTATATGTCCAACTTGTTCGAATGAAATAGTATTTTTGGATGTGGCGGTTGACCAAGAAAAAGGTAAAGTAAATAAAACCTTTTTTTGTCCGCAATGCCGAAGTGAACTGAGTAAAAGAAGCTGTACAAGAGCACAAGAAACATATTTTGACACACGGTTGAAAAAAACTGTCACCATGGCCAAGCAGGTGCCGGTGTTAATAAATTATTCTGTGGGTAAAAAAAGATTTGAAAAAAAACCGGACGAGTTTGACTTGGCACTGATAGAAAAAATCAACAACATGGAAATACCATATTGGTATCCAACAGATGAATTACCGAATGGATATAATACAGAGCAACCCAAACGATCGCATGGCATAACCCATGTGCATCAGTTTTATAC
>JAAZCR010000074.1 GCA_012513195.1 Bacilli bacterium
CATTATCAATAATTAAATCAGTATGCCCTCTAACAGAAGTTGCAATGACAGGTTTACCACAAGCCATGCCTTCCATGATGTTTCGAGGTAACCCTTCATGTAGACTCGATGATACAATGATATCAGATAAGTTTATAATATCATTAATATCTTCTCGAAAACCCAAAAGAAAGACATTATCATTTAAATTATATTTATTGATGAGTTTTTGGTAAAGATTTTTATTACCTAATCCTACCAATAATAGTTTAAAGTTCTTATTAATCTTAACTAAGTCCTTCATTGCTTTTATCATAAAGGTTTGATTCTTGTCCTTCACTAATCTTCCAATATAGGTAAGAATAAAATCGTCTTTACTTAAACCTAAGTTTTGCCGATTAGTTTCGATAACTTCCGGAGTTTGCGGATAATAGTGCTTTAAGTCAACACCAACACCATGGACTTTAGTTATTTTACATACTCTATTGAACCTTTTCTTGGCGATGTTATAATCTTCATCATTTATGACGATAATTTCATTTGTAATGCGTGAGAATAATTTTTCAATCCGGTAATATAATAACCAATTGATGAAACTTGCGCCACGATAAAAATGAAAACCATGGGCAGTATAAATTACTGGTTTGGTGTTAGTAGCTTTAGCAGCTAACCTACCAATAATACTCCCCATTGGTGTATGTACATGTACTAAATCGTACTTATTATCCAGCATGATTTTCTTTAATTGTTTATATGCTTTAATGTTTTTGAGTGAATAAGGAGATTTTTGTAAGTCGACTTGAAACTTTTGGTCATAATACTTGATAGTTCCCGCTTGTTCTATTTGATTTGATGCTACATGGACGATGAATCCCTGTTCTTGAAACCATTTTAAGAATGGCTGGTGAAAGCAGGCAATATGGGAGTCCATATGCGCAATGAATAATATCTTACCTTTCATGTAAATCACCTTATGCTTTAAAATGCACCTTTACCTGTAATAACCACCCAAATTGTTTTAAATAGAATTTTGAAATCTAACCAGAGTGATCGATTATTAATGTATTTAATATCCCATTTAATCTTCTCTTCTGGTAGCATGGTATAACCACCATTAACTTGTGCAAGTCCTGTTAAACCAGGTTTTACAAGTACTCTATCAATAAAGTTAGGTATATACTCAGAGAATTCAAGAGTAAACTCAGGGCGCTCAGGTCGTGGACCAACGAAGGTTAATTCTCCCCTAATTACATTAAATAATTGAGGTAATTCATCAATCCTGGTTTTGCGTATGATGCGTCCTATTTTGGTGACTCTAGGGTCATTCTCTGTAGCCCATAATGGATGACCATTTTCGGCATTCTTATACATTGATCTAATCTTATATATGCGAAAGAATTTACCATTCTTTCCCACGCGTATTTGCGTATAAAACATTGGTCCTTCTGACTCTAGTTTCACTAATATTCCAAATATTAGTATAAGTATTAAAGCGAATGGTAATAAAATAATTGCGAATACTAAATCTAAGATTCTTTTAATAACTTCATATATTACTTTAGGTTTTATTTCTAGTGTACTATTACTTAATAATTGAGATATTTCTTGTTTAAGAGCACCTAAGTCTTCCATTAGTACATCTCCTATTCCTTCTTAATCATAAAGCAAAATAATTATATCATACTTCTCTTTAAAAATGACAATAGCATATAAGTTATTGTCATTTTTCTCTTTCTATTCAACTTATTAATACGAAATTTCTACAAAAAACGTCAGATTTTTTTACAATATTCAATTATATTATTAGATATTAATAACTTATATATGAATGTTAAGTGAGGTAATATTTTCATAATTTA
>JAAZCR010000075.1 GCA_012513195.1 Bacilli bacterium
ACCATGTTGTCCTGGGGGGAAAGGACGTTTTTGAAGTTCTTTACCTGATTCTAGAATTGAGAAACCTAAGCGACGAGAAACTTTCCAGGTTGGTCCTAAATAACGTGACATAATTAATCCTCCTTTGTTTTATATTTAGCATAAAAGGGGATGCTTTTCCTTACACAAAGGCGAGACCGTATTGATTCTTTCGCTCGTGCAGCCAACGAGTTACTTGAAACCCCTAACGGTACGATCTCATACTTTATGTGGAAAAACTGCTGCCTTTTATCGCACTCTAATAGTATATAATAACAAATAATATTTGTCAAACATTAAATTGTAATATTTTCTACTAATATATTAACAAATGCCTCTAAATAAGTTTTGTCAAGGTGGGAAAAGCGATTGTGAATAGGGGAGTCAATGTCAAGTACACCAATAACCTGATTATTCTTGATAAGCGGAATGACGATTTCTGATTTTGATAAAGGATCACAAGCAATGTGACCAGTAAATTTGTGAACATCAGGAACAATGATAGTAGCCTTGTTTTGTGCTGCAGTGCCACATACCCCTTTTCCAAAGGGAATTCTAATGCATGCTGGTAACCCTTGAAATGGACCTAAGACCAGTTCATTATTTTTATTTAAATAAAAGCCAACCCAATTGATATCAGTTAAAAATTGGTTTAATAAAGCACTAGCGTTAGCGAGGTTTGCGATTAAATCAGCTTCATCATGAATTAAAGCTTTTAGTTCTTCAAGTAGTATCTGATAGTTCTCTTCAAGATTATCTGTATAATTACGCTTTATATACATATTATCACCTCATTATTCACAATTATAGCAAATTTTTAATAAAAGAAAATGAAATCTGGTAAAATTTGTGCTAGAATATATGTAATGAAATTTGAGGTGATTTGGATGCTGGATAAGATTAGAGATTTCATCAATAAAGGTGACAATTTAAATTCCATCCTAATTATTATCGGTTTAATTGTTTTTACCGCTATAATCTTGACAATTATTATCATCCTTAACGCTAAAAAGAAGAAATTGCGCAAAGAACTTGAAGTTTTAAGAAAACGGATTATCGATTTAAAACAACACGAAGTAATCATGAATTATACTGCTTATGATAATTTAAAAAATGACCCTAAGTTAGGGATGTTAGTGTTAAGATGGAAAAAGGAAATTGAAAAACTGATTAGAGAAGTCGATGCCCAATATAGTTTATTAGATGTGTTAGAGGACGCCATTGAACAAAACAATTATCAAAACTTCATTAAAATGAAAACTGTTTGTGATCGGGATGTAACAGAACTAGAACAAAAAGCCGATAAGTTTAAGGATGAAATTATCCAATATATTGATATGGCTAGTGATAATCGTAAATACATTAGTAAATATCATGATATGACTCTAGAATTAAAGGCATTATATGTCAAAAATGCTGAGGAATACAGTGATAATAAAGAAAAAGTTGATCTTTTCTTCCAAAGCATTGAAAATAAGTTTGCCGAATGTAAGGCTTATGTTCAAAATGGTGAGTTTGTTGATGCTGACAATATTGCATCCAATATCTTTAAAGATATTAAGGTTTTAGAAAACTATCTTAAAGAAGCGCCTAGAATTAATCATATCATAAATACCGAGATTAACCCTAAATTTACCAAACTAAAGCAACTGGCAAGTAACTTTACTGAACAAGAATTTAATCTCTTAAATATCAATTTTGAATATGCATATAATACTTATCAAGCAAAACTTCAAGATATTATCACAGATATTAATGACTTTAAAATTGATGATTATGATACGCGTCTAAAAGAAATTAACGATTATCTTGATAGTTTAATTAGAAGTTTTGAAGAAGAGATTGAACTGAAAAACTATATTGAAACAAACCTTAAGCAACATCAAGAAAGTATTGTAAAGGTGGAAAATACCGCCAATAATTTTATCGCTATCTTTAATATCGTACAAGGTTCATATAATATAACTGAACGAGAAGTTCAAGCGATTCAATCGATGTTAGATGAAATTGCCATCTTAAAAGAACGATTATACAATTTAGCAGAAGAGTTTAATGAACATGTGAAAACTAATGATGAATTAAAACAAGAACTCGATGACATTATGGAAAAAACTTTGGTCATATCGAAAAAGTTAGATGATAATTTAGTGTTAATAGATGAAATCTATCAAGATGAGCAAGAAGCACGAAAACAAATTGCTCTATTAACTGATAAGTTGAATGGAACTAAAAAATACATCAAATACGCTTATTTTGATGAACAACAAAAATACCTTAATATCATTAAACAGTTAAATCTTAAGTTAACAGACTTATATCTGATGTTAGGTGCGTTCCCTATCGATATCGTTAAATTAAATGAAGCTGTAAAATACTTAGCTGAAGAAATTGAACGTACTACTCAAGAAATCAATACCTTTATTTATAAAATGTTACTAACAGAGTTTATGTTAGTTTATGTAAATCGCTATTATCATATACCTGAATATCAAAATGACTTAAATGCGGCGGAAGAATTATTCTATCGACGCGATTATGTCAAAGCTTATGAAAAAGTATCCAGTGTATTAGATAGTATTAATCCAAATGAGAAAAAGTTAGTTCTCGAAAAATATCAAGCGCAATTTAACCGCTTATTCCAATAATCCCCAAGTTTACCCTTGGGGTCATCATTTTTTCGTGAGAGGAGGACAACATGATCTATTTCGACTATACAGCTACGACACCTGTAAACGAGGAAGTACTAGCATCGTACATTCAAACAACGAAGACTTATTGGGGTAATCCTAGTAGTTTACATAAATTTGGTGTAAGAGCCGACAATCTGCTTAATTTGGCACGCAAACAGATGTGTGAGTTGCTTGATGCGAATAATCATGATGTCATCTTTACATCAAGTGCCACCGAAGCGAGTAACTTAGCGATTAAGGGTGTTGCCTATAGATATCAGGAACGTGGGAAACATTTGATTACTACAGTTGTAGAACATCCATCTGTTTATAATACTTTCTTAAGTCTAGAAAAAGAAGGTTTTGAAGTTACTTTTTTAGAAGTTGATAATACGGGTAGAATTAATATTGAAGATCTAAAAAAAGCCATACGTAAAGATACAATTTTAGTGTCGATGATGCATGTTAATAATGAAGTTGGAACAATTATGCCAGTAATTGAAGCTGGTGAAATCATTAAGAATTATTATAAGATTATTTATCACGTTGATATCGTCCAAGCCTTAGGCAAGATTCCCGTATCTTTACGCGAAATTAATGCTGATTTAGCTTCCATATCAGCACATAAGATTTATGGTTTAAAAGGCAGTGGCGCCTTATTTATTCGTAAAGGTTTAGAACTTGAACCACAAACTCTAGGCGGAAGTCAAGAGTTTAATCTCCGTGCAGGTACTGTAGATGTGCCGAGTGCGGTGGCTTTGGCGAAAGCTATGCGGTTAATTCTTACCGATTTAGAGAAAAATTATGATTATGTAAGAGTGTTAAATAATAAAATGCGAAGCATCTTAAGTAAATATGAAAAAATTGTTATAAATTCACCTGTGGAACATTGTTCCCCTTATATAATTAATTTTTCATTAAAAGGTATAAAAGGGGAGACCTTTGTCCATGCTTTAGAGAAACATGATATTTATGTTTCTACGAAATCAGCTTGATCATCAAAGAATAATAAAGCAAGTCGCGTTTTATTAGCGATGGGACGTAGTCAAGAACTAGCATCAAATGAGATTAGAATTAGTTTGTCCCATCTTACCACTTTAGAGGAAATCGACATATTTGATAATGTATTACAAGAAGTCATGCAAGAATTAGCATAATGGAGTAGATAGTTATGATATATGATCGTATATTAGTACGTTATGGTGAATTGACCATAAAAGGTAAAAATAAAAAGCAATTTATTAACCATTTAAACCATACTATCATCAACAAATTGAAAAAATTTCCTGATTTAGAATTTATTGGTCATCATGAAAGATTTTACATCATTTTAAATGGTCGCAATCATCATGATGTGATTGAAGTATTGGATAAGATTTTTGGTTTACATTCATATAGCTTAGCTGCTAAATGTGAAACTAATCTAGATGATATTAAGCAACTTTCGGTAAAGGTTATTAAAGAAGAAATTAAAACACCTACACGCTTTAAAGTTGAAACTAAGCGTGCGTTCAAACGGTTCCCCTTAACTTCATTAGAAGTATCTAAAGAAGTCGCAAGTCATGTTTTAAAAAATTGTGATAATTTAATTGTTGATGTTAATCATCCTGAAGTAACTTTAAATATCGAGATTAGAGAAGAAGCAACATACATTACTACGAAAGAGTATCCCGGTTTAGGTGGTCTACCTGTAGGTATGGATGGTAAAGGGTTATTAATGTTATCGGGTGGCATAGATAGCCCTGTTGCGGGTTACCTTGTCCAAAAACGGGGTGTAGCCATCGATGTTGTGCATTTCTCTTCACCACCATATACATCACCACAAGCTAAACAAAAAGTTCTCGATTTAGCTGAAAGATTAGCACGTTATTCTCATAACGACAGGATCACAGTTTATAATGTTCCTTTTACCAAACTGCAAAAAGCTATTTATCAATATTGTCCAAGTAACTATGGTATCACGATTATGCGGAGAATGATGTATCGCATTGCGGAAAGAATTGCCTTAAAATACAATTATTTAATCATTGCGAATGGCGAAAGTATTGGCCAAGTCGCAAGTCAAACCTTGCAAAGCTTAAGAGCTATCAATGAAGTTACGAATATGCCCATTATTAGACCTTGTGCTACTTTAGATAAATTGGAAATAATTAACATTGCGAATAAAATTGATACTTATGATATTTCGATTTTACCTTATGAAGATTGTTGCACAATTTTCGTACCTGACTTTCCAGTAATTAAGCCTGATTTGGATAAATGCCGCGCATATGAGAAAAATTTCAATTATGAGGAACTTATTGAAGAAGCACTGAATAATCTCGAGATAATTAAAATCAAAGCTTATGAAAGAGTTAATATCCTCGAAGATGAAGATCTAAGCAACTTACTCTAAAGATACCAAGCATGAAGTCGCCACCTATTCACACACTAATACTAGGAGGTGAAAGGGATGGCGAGAAATAAGTTATTAGTTCCTGATGCCAAAAAGGCAATTGATGCGTTAAAAAATGAGATTGCACAAGAATTTGGTATCATTTTAGGAGCTGATACTTCGAGCCGGTTAAATGGGTCTGTTGGTGGGGAAATGGTAAAGCGTCTGGTGAAGATGGCACAGGAGCAATTAAGCTCTGGTTACTCAGATAAATGCATAACTAAATATTAATTTATAAAGGGAAAGAGTTATAGATTGATTCTATAACTCTTTTTCTTCTAATAATTGTAATTGGTTAAGAAGTATTAATCTTACATCCTCTAGAAAAAATATAACTAGAGGAGGTGATAGATAAATGCCACGTAACGCTAATAAGTTATTAGTTCCTGGCTGCAAACAAGCGCTTGACCAAATGAAGATGGAAATTGCGAATGAATTTGGTGTAACGCTTGGTCCTGATACTGCTAGCCGTCTTAACGGTTCTGTAGGGGGAGAAATTACAAAACGTTTAGTAGCGCAAGCTCAATCTCAATTAAGTCAAGCAAACATTCAATCTAGATAAGTTGAGTTTATCAAGACAATAACTCGGAGTTATAGTTAAACTATAACTCCGCTTTTTAAATATATTGAACGGAGGTGAAAGCATGGCAAGAAGTAGAAGTAAATTAATCGTTCCTGGTGCTGAAAATGTTTTAAATCAATTTAAGAATGAAATTGCGAGCGAGTTTGGTATTACATTAGGGGCAAATAGTACAGCTCGCGATAACGGTAGTGTTGGTGGAGAAATGACAAGACGTTTAATCGCTGAAGCGAAACAACAACGTGTAAATAATAATAATAATCCTCAAAATAACTTGTAGTTACATATATTTGTCAAGCATGTGCTTCGTTTAGTGAAGCACACTAATAATGAGGAGGTGGAGAAGTGGCTAGAAGAAATCGACTCCTCGTACCTTCTGCACGAAACGCCCTCGAACAAATGAAACAAGAGATTGCCCAAGAGTTTGGTGTGAAACTCGATGCGGATACACCATCACGTTTAAACGGTGCTGTTGGTGGTGAAATGGTTACACGCTTAGTCGCATTAGGGCAACAACAACTGGCTAATACCAATAATAACAAGCAAAGTCGAGTGTAAACAAAAGAGGTAACCGAAAGGTTACCTCTTTTTG
>JAAZCR010000076.1 GCA_012513195.1 Bacilli bacterium
TCTTCATAACATACTCCTCATATATCTTATTTTATTGATATTTCAACATTTCGTTGAATTATTCTTATAAATATCTTAACACTACCTATTAATAAAGACAAGCAACATGATTTGTTGATAATTAATATAAATAAAGATATATTTTTTTAATACAAAAATATATTTCTTCTTAATTATTTCGTATTCGAAGCAATTTGTGTGCATAGTTAATTAAAGCATGATACTATAGAAGTACAAAGGAAAAAGGAGAAATATACTATGGAAAATTTATTAGGTATACATCATGTTACAGCGATAACGAGTAGTGCTGAAAGGATTTATGAATTCTTTACATACATACTAGGGATGCGTTTAGTTAAGAAAACCATAAATCAGGATGATATCCATACTTATCATCTCTTCTTTGCGGATGATGTAGGTAGCCCAGGAACTGACATCACGTTTTTTGACTTTAATGGTGCTCCTAAAAAGGTTGAAGGGATTAATGAAATAGCTAGAACAAGTTTCCGTGTACCAAGTGATGAAGCTTTAGAATATTGGATAAAGCGATTTAATAAATATGAAGTTAAGCATGAAGAAATAATAGAATTATTCGGAAAGAAAGTTATCTTCTTTGAAGATTTTGATGAACAAAAATACGCACTCTTTTCCGATGAAAATAATACAGGTGTTCCTAGTGGTATACCCTGGAAAAAAGGACCAATTCCTGATGAGTTTGCGATTACAGGACTTGGACCAATCTTCCTAAGGATTAATAATTTAGATTTAATGGATAAGGTATTAGTTGAAGGATTATTTATGCGTAAAAAAACTAGTGCCGGTAATCTTCACTTATACGAAATGGGTGATGGAGGTAATGGCGCTAGTGTCATCCTTGAAGTAGTGGACAGTAATGAAAGAGGTATACAAGGATATGGTGCAGTACATCATGTTGCCTTTCGGGTTAAAGATGAAGAAGTTTTAAGAACTTGGATTAAGTACATCGGGCTTTTAGGATTACCACATTCAGGATTTGTTGATCGATTCTACTTTAAATCATTATATACAAGAATGTATCCTGGCATATTATTTGAATTTGCGACCGATGGACCTGGCTTTATTGATGATGAAGAAGATTATGAAATATTAGGTGAAACCTTAACCTTACCACCACGATTTAGAGAGCAACGAGAGTATATTGAGAAACTTGTTCGTTCCATCGATACAGTAAGAAGCAATAAAGTATTCGAAAAAGAATATTTGTAGGTGATGAAAAATTGGAACAGAATTTACGAGCACTAACATTTCTACTTAGAGCAGCCAAAAGCGTTGAAAAGGTTCTTAAAGAAGATATCGCAAGATATAGTTTAAATCAAGCAGAGTTTGGCGTATTAGAATATTTATATCATAAAGGTAGTCAACCTATGGCAAATCTATCTAAGAAATTATTAATGGCTAATAGTAGTATGACATATATAGTAGATAAATTAGTTTCGGTAGGATTAGTAGAAAGAATTGAAAACCAAGAAGATAAACGAAGTCATTATGTAAAACTTACTAAAACAGGTGAAGAGTATATTAAAAATATCTTTCCGAGCCATGAAGAAAAGATCGATGCAATCTTTTCTTCATTAACAATGGAAGAAGTAAAAGTTCTAGCGGATTTACTTAAGAAAACTGGTTTACATGCTGAAGAGTTAGTTAAAAAGGATTAATTAACTATATTAAGTTGTGAGGTAATAAGATGATACATATATTTAAAAAAGGAATTAATGATAATACTTTATTACTCCTCCATGGTACAGGTGGAGATGAGCATGATCTTCTCGATGTTGGTAATATAATTGATCCTAATGCCAATATCCTAAGTGTTAGAGGAAATGTTAAAGAAGCAGAAATGAACCGGTTCTTTAGACGTTTAAGTCCAGGTGTTTTTGATTTAGAAGATTTAGACGTAAGAACTAGAGAACTATATGATTTTATAAATGAAGCTAGTCGAAAATATGGTTTTAATCGCAAAAAAGTTATTGCGATAGGATACTCTAATGGCGCAAATATAGCCGCAAGTATGTTATTTACCATTGAGAATGCCCTGCTAGGTGCAATACTCCTTAGACCCATGGTACCTAGAAAAGATAAAGAGTTAGTAACTAATAGTAATACGAGCATTTTTATCGCAGCAGGTCTATATGATAATATTTGTCCACCCGAAGAAACTAATGAGTTAGTATCTTACTTGAAGGTAAAGAACAAAGAAGTGAGATTAGAGTGGATAAAAGCGAATCATCGCTTAACTTATGATGAGTTACTACTTATCAAAGAATGGTATAATGAACGTTTCATATGATAAAAATACTTTGTCTAGTAGTATTTTTTAGATGTTTAAGATAAAAAAATGGAAGAGAGTAGGGTAACTCTTCCATTTTTTATTTAAAAAACTGAGCGGGTGTTTATGGATTTTTGGTAAATAGTATCTACCAAATTATAGTTTGATTTTTGTGGTATTATAAAAGTATAAATGATATCTCACTAGATAGAGGTGATAAAAAGGTATATTTTAGTATAATATTATATGTAAAATTATTAAATGCTGATTTGCTATCAAAGATTTTTAACACAGATTAGATGTAAGTTTAAGTATGTAAATTCTCATATACATTAATATCAACTAATATTTCTATCAGTACACTTTGCTTCATATAGTAATGTTGTTTTGAAATAATTAGTAATGTTTATTGACTAATATATAAAAAGTAGTTATCTAAACTCATAACCAAATTACATTAATTGGTCCAGCATATCTATCTTAATAGAGTATATATATTTATCTCATTATACTCATGGACTTGTAATACTTATTTAATGATCTACTTATTCTAACATAAACATTAGTATAAAACGACTAAAAGCATGTTAGTCCATTTGCAATTCTTATTACAAGTATTTTTACTAACATTTTAATTCTATTTCATATAAGAGGGAAGGAGAGTTAGAGAAATATAATAAGATGTTTATTATGTTATATGTTTTATAAATTATAATACCTAAAGTAATAGTAATTGCATGAAGTTTAGGCAGGAATATTGGTATAGATCTTGTAAGAATGTAACCTAAATCATACCTGATAAAAAGATAGTTTAGCTTTTATTATCTGATTAGTTATAAGAAGTTTGTCTGTACTAAAAGAAGTAATCTCAGTGAACAATAAATCAATTGAA
>JAAZCR010000011.1 GCA_012513195.1 Bacilli bacterium
AAATTAGACCATTCAAAAGCACCTATTTATGAAGCACTCAAAAAACTAATTGAGGATGAAACAATTCCTTTTGATGTGCCTGGTCATAAACGTGGAAGAGGGAATCCCTACCTACAAGAGTTTTTAGGGGAGCAAGCATGTCAATATGATGTCAATTCCTCTAAAACTATCGATAATGTAATGCATCCTACAGGGGTTATTCGGGAAGCAGAAATCTTAATGGCAGATTTGTTTGGTGCTGATGAAGCATATTTAATGGTAAATGGTACAACGCAAGCAGTACAAGCGATGATTCTCGCCAGTTGTCAAGAAGGGGAAAAGATTATTCTACCTCGTAATGTTCATAAATCAGTAATCAATGGTCTGATTTTAAGTGGTGCGATTCCTGTATATATCAATCCAGGCATTGATAATAAGTTAGGGATATCATTAGGCATAAGTGTCGAAGATGTCAAACAAGCTATTGTTAGTAATCCCGATGCCAAAGCGATTTTAATTATTAACCCAACCTATTATGGCATCTGTTCAAATATTAAAGAAATTGCAGATTTAGCCCATGAATATGGAATGTTAGTGTTATGTGATGAAGCGCATGGCTCGCATTTTTATGTTAATGAGAAAACTCCTCATGGTGGTATAGCACTTGGAGCGGATATGTGTGCTTTAAGTTTACACAAAACAGGTGGGTCATTAACGCAAAGTTCAGTTTTATTAGTAAGCACCAAAAATATTAAACCCCAATACGTCCGCAGTATTGTTAACATCATGCAGACAACGAGTGCTTCTTATCTATTAATGACAAGTCTAGATCTCGCAAGAAAACAACTTGCGCTTCATGGGAAAGAATTAATTGACCGCGTTATTAATCTTGCGGAATATGCGCGGGAAGAAATCCGCAAAATTGGTGGATATGTAGTCTTTGATCGAAGCATGATTAATGGTGATACCATATTTGATTATGATTTAACTAAATTAAGTATTAATGTCGCTAATATTGGCCTAACTGGTTTTGAGATTGGAGCAGTTTTACGGGATGAATATAAAATCTTAATTGAATACGGTGATATCAATAACTTCATGTGTGTTATTAGCCTTGGGGATACCAAAGAAAACATTGATAAATTAGTATTCGCATTAAAAGATATCAAAGAAAAGTATCAAACTGAACCTATCGAAGTTGCGAAGGCTGAATTTACTATTCCCGAAGTTTCCGTTTCACCACGGGAAGCTTTCTATGCGCGAAAAATGCCAGTCTTATTTAAAGAAAGCGCAGGATTAGTTAGTGGTGAGTTTATCATGTGTTATCCACCAGGAATTCCTGTAATTGCGCCAGGTGAAGTAATTAGTCAAGAAGCGATTGACTACATCCTTTACGCTAAAGAAAAGGGCAGTATTATCACAGGACCTGAAGATTTAACTAATGAATATATTAATATTTTAGTATATTAAAAATTTATCTATATGGAGGTTTAAAGTGGAAAAAAATACCTTAACATTCTTATTCTGTAATAGTGACTATGAAGAAGCCAAAACTGTTATTTTCGGTGCACCTTTTGATGGGACAACATCCTATCGTCCAGGGACAAGATTTGCGCCTAATGCGATTAGAGTTGAATCTTATGGTTTAGAAGTTTATAGTCCTTATCAAGATAAAAACTTAACTGATTACCCTATCTTCGATGCTGGAGATTTAGTTCCGAAAATCGGTAGCGTTGATAAAATGATCGATGATATTGAAACATTTACGACGAAATTATTAGATGATGGTAAACAACCTGTTATGCTAGGTGGGGAACATTCCTTAACAGTCGGAACAATTAGAGCGATGGCTAAAAAATATCCCGACTTACATATCTTGCATTTTGATGCCCATACTGATTTACGAGATACTTATTTTGATCACAAGTTATCCCATGCGAATGTTTTGTATCGGGCTTGGGAGTTAATTGGCGATGGTAGAATCTTTCAATTTGGAATTAGATCGGGAGCGAAGGAAGAATTTGAATGGGCAAAAGAACATGTCATTCAAAACAAATACAACATTAATGGTCTTGATGAAGCATTAAAAATCGTTAAAGACAAACCCGTATATATTACCATTGACCTGGATGTTCTCGACCCATCCGTTTTCCCTGGCACCGGTACACCTGAACCAGGTGGTATCAGTTTCCAAGAGTTGCTTGATGCTATTCTTAAGTTCACCCAACTAGAAAACATCGTTGGGGCAGATGTTATGGAACTTGCGCCACATTATGATCAAACAGGGGCTTCAACAATTGTGGCATGTAAAGTGTTAAGAGAATTACTGATTGCGATTAATAGTAAGTAAAGAAAATAAGTCAAAGTTGAAAATAATGAAAACTAAAGGGTCCATTTAGGTATTTATTTGGATTTATAGTACTAAAAATAATAATTAAAGCGATTAAGGTGCTTAATCTTGATATGATCCCCTTAAAGTAGACAGTACAAAAAAATAAACTGTACTATCTACAGAAAGGGGATCTTTTCATTTGGGAAGAAAAGCTAAGTTAAGTAAAGAAATGAAGTTAAGAATAGTTCAAGAATATATAGAGGGAAATGTAGATATTTCGATTAAATATGGGATAATTAATCATTCAATTTTACATACTTGGATAAAGAAGTATAATAGTCATATAGAAATTAAAGATTATAATCCAAAAGGAGATGTCTATATGGCTAAATCAAGAA
>JAAZCR010000077.1 GCA_012513195.1 Bacilli bacterium
ATTTAGAGGTTTCGATTATTCGTCTGACCTCAATCATGTTTTTTACGGTAATACTTGTTGCGAATACACGTGGGGTGTTTTGCCCCCGTTGAACAAATCCTGCATCTTCCAAAGCAGCAATGGCTGTGGTAACGCGATTAGTAACATCTTTTATATGATCGTTCCAGCCTGCTTCCTGTGCCAATTCATATGCAGATAAAGAAACTTGTGATTGAATTTTGGTTAAATCTTTAATAGCTTTCCATATTTGTTGGATTTCCTGATGTGTTACCTTAGTTTGATTGAGTAAGTAAAAGTGCTTGTTTAAGTCATCTTTATCAAACAAAATAAAACAATCAGCGTTAATACTTAGATCACGACCAGCACGGCCCGCTTCTTGTAGGTAATTTTCTAAAGAATCCGATATATCATAATGAATTACCATACCTACATCTTTCTTATCTACTCCCATGCCAAATGCGCTAGTAGCGACAATGATATCAATATCTCCTCGCATAAATAGTTCTTGGACTTCAACTTTCTCATAATTCTCCATTTGTCCGTGGAAGTAGCGTGCTTTATAGTTATCTCGAACTAAATGTAACGCAAGATTTTCTGCTGTTCTTGTGCGAGATACGTAAACAATCGTCGGGCATTTTTTATAATCTAAGAGACTACGTAAATGTTTGTATTTGTTCTTAGATGTAGATTCAATAACGTGAAATTGTAAGTTTTTTCTAGTTGATTTAGTAGTAAAAAGTTCTAAATCTATATGTAGATTATCTTTAAAGTATTGCACGATATCATTTATAACATTGGGTTTTGCGGTCGCAGTAAAACAAGATACGGGAATATCTTCTTTAATTCCTTTTTGTTCCTTGATTCTTTTAATAAATTCCGCAATATATAAGTAATCTACGCGGAAATCTTGTCCCCAAGCAGAGAAACAATGAGCCTCGTCAATCACAATACGGCTAATATTGCGACTTAAGAGTATTTTCTCGATTGTTCTGGATCGTAATGCTTCAGGGGCAATATATAGAATGTGGGCTTCGCCTTCAAAAAGACGTCTGATTGCTTCTTTTCTTTCAATCGGATCAAGCATTCCATTTATAGTTACTGCTTGAGTAATACTCCGTTGTTCAAGGTTGTCCACTTGATCCTTCATAAGTGATTGTAATGGACTAATGACAACGGTTAATCCTTTGGTATTACGGGCATTCATTAATGCAGGTAATTGGAAAGTTAACGATTTCCCTCCACCCGTAGGAAAAACAACTAACATGGATTTATTTTCAATCGCTGCTTGAACTGCTTGTTCCTGAAGGGGCTTCCCATCAAAAGTGCGAAAACTATCGTACCCAAAATACATCTTTAAAGCTTTATGAATATCGAGACGTTCATTACAGTATGAACATCCCTTATTACAAGGTACATTTCTTAATTTATGTAACACATTACTAACAATAGGATATTGTCTAATTACCCAGGCAGGAGTAATTGATTCATCATCATCAACATTGATAATCGCTAAAGCATAAGCTAGTTCAACAGGATGTCGTGTTATAATGTCCTTTACCTTCACATTCTGACAAATCTTTCCTTGGAAATAAGAAAAGATCAATTTTTCTAAGTCAGAAGAGTTAGTTGAAAAATTGTTATAGACAAAAAAGTTTGTAAACTCAATTTGATCTTTCAATAAACTGAAATAGATTACTTTTAATTCGTCTGGTAATTTATAAAAGGCATTAATTTCATCATTAAATAAATGCATCGCATTCTCTGCGTCATGTAACGGATTATTAGGATCTTCATCCTCTAATTTATCATTCTTAACTAATTTGTGATACGGCTTCTTTGGAAAGAGTAAAGGTGATAAGTATAATGTATCAATCGCTTTATCATAATATTTTCTCTTTGTTTCATTTTCAATAAACACTAAATCATGGTGAATAATATTATGACCAACAATATATTCAGCATCTTCAATGAATTTAATAAAATCAGTGATTTTATTGGTATGTATATAATCACCATTGTCTTTTAATCCACCCATATCCTCAATCCGCTTTTCCGTTATTGATACTTCCGTATCAATAAAAACAAGTTTACTCATCCCAAATCACATCCATCATTTTTCAATTATCCTTTGTATATCTATATTATAAGTATAAAAACGACATTAGTCTATATTACATAATGTTTAAATACAAAAAGGGATGTAAATATGTCCATTTACATCCCCTTATATTACCCATTCAAATAATTAGTCTCTTGTGAATGGTAATAATGCGACATGACGTGCTCTCTTGATTGCGACAGTTAATTCGCGTTGATGTTTAGCACAAGTACCCATCACACGTCTTGGTAAAATCTTGCCACGATCAGAGATAAATCTCTTTAATAAGTCAGCATTTTTATAATCAATCGCAATTTTTTCTTTGCCTTCCGCAATTGCTTCACAGAAAGTACAAACCTTGCGTTTACGGCCTTTACCTTTAAAATTGCGACGTGCTTTACTGGTTTCAGCCATTTTCTTCTTATTCCTCCTTCATTAGAATGGTAAATCATCTTCAGAAATATCTATTTGGATATTATCGTTGAAGTAGTCATCTTCAGGTTCAGATGTGAACTGTGGTTGTTGGACTTTTGGTTGCGGAATATTAAATACAGGTTGTTTTTGTTGTGGATATGTTGGTTGCGTTTCTGGTTGTGGACGTGATGAATCAAGGAACACGACATTATCACAGATGATTTCTGTAAAAATCCGTCTTGTTCCATCTGGTGCATCATAAGTCCGGTTTTGAATCCGTCCTTCGATACTAATTAATTTACCTTTTTGACAGTAACGCGCCACATTTTCCGCTAGTTTCCTGTAACAAACACAGTTAAAAAAGTCCGCTTCCCGGTTACCATTTTGTGAGACATAACCACGATCAACCGCTAAAGTAAAGGTGGTTACTGGTATTCCGGTGGTAG
>JAAZCR010000078.1 GCA_012513195.1 Bacilli bacterium
GAACAATCCATCACCATTCAAGCTGGTAGTGGCTTATCCGAAGATGAAATTCAACGGATGATTAAAGAAGCAGAACAATTTGCGGAAGAAGATAAACGGAAAGCTGAAGAAGCACAACTCAAAAATGAAGCAAGCCAATTAATTTGGGCTGCCAACAAAGCAGTTAATGATTTAGGTGCTAATGTAACTCAAGACGAAAAACAAAAAGTAGAACGCTTGTCACAAGAATTACAACACGCTATCGACAACAATGATATTAGTACTATTAAAAGTAAGAAAGCTGAACTTGAAAAATTATCACAAGATCTAGCAGCCCGAGTATATCAACAAAATAGCCAACAATATTCACAATCACAAGATAAGAAAAACGGCAATGATGATGTTGTTGATGCCGATTACGAAGACGTTAAATAAAATACTCCCCCTCAAAAGTCAAAGTCCCGATGGCTTTGACTTTTATTCTGATACGGAGGTGAGCAAATGGGCGACCGCGATTATTACGAAGTATTAGGCGTAAGTAGAGACGCTTCAGAAGATGAAATAAAGCGAGCCTATCGTAGGCTTGCCAAGCAATATCACCCAGATGTAAATAAAGCACCAGATGCGGAAGAAAAGTTTAAAGAAATTCAGCGTGCTTATGAAGTCTTATCAGACCCCGATAAACGTGCTAATTATGACCGTTTTGGTCAGGCTGGTGTCGATGGTACTGGTTTCGGAACAGGTGGTTTCGCTGATTTTGGTTTTGGTGGCTTTAGTGATATTGGCGATATCTTTGAACAATTTTTTGGTTTTGGAACATCTACGCGGACTAAAACTGGTCCCCGCAAAGGCGATGATATCCGCATTCAAATGAAAATATCATTTGAAGAAGCAGTATTTGGCGCAGAAAAAGAGATAAATATTCAGCGTGATGAAGAATGTACTCGTTGTGCTGGAACGGGTGCTCGCTCACGTGATGACATCGTATCATGTCCAAGATGTAAGGGTAGAGGTGTAATTTCTTCTATTCAAACCACCATATTAGGAAAGGTACAAACACAAAGCGAATGTCCTGATTGCCGTGGTACGGGTAAATATATTAAGAATAAATGTACGGAATGCGGTGGTTTAGGAAAAGTCCATAAAAACTCTACTATTAAGTTTAAGATTCCAGAAGGTATTGATGATGGGCAACAAATACGCTTAGCTGGTAAAGGTAATGCGGGTATCAATGGTGGACCGAGTGGGGATTTATATATTTACTTTTCTGTTACACCTCATGAGTACTTTAAACGTGAAGGTAACGATATCTATTTTGAATTACCAATTACATTCTCGCAAGCTGCATTAGGTGCTGAAGTAGAAATACCAACTATCCATGGGGAAGTAAAACTTACTATTCCAGCTGGAACACAATCAGGTACTAAGTTTAAGTTAAAGAATAAAGGTGTAAAGAGCCTACGTACCAATCTCTATGGCGATCAATATGTTACTGTTAGAGTTGTTACCCCAAAGAATTTAACAGTGAAACAAAGAGCGCTTTTCGAAGAATTAGCGAAAATTGAAAATACTAATGATACTATCATCGAGCGATTAAGAAATGTTTTCAAGAAAAAACAATAGATTATACAAATCAGATATTTTTCCTCAAAATGAAAAATATCTGATTTTTTTATTTTGCTTTACATATTAGAAAAATCAATTATAATTATGAGGGAGATATAATAGGTGAGTTAAAATGATTTATTATATGATTAAATGCCATCTGAATAAGCATGATGAAGAAGAATTAACCCAATTCTTCTTTGCTCATGATTGTATAGGATGCGAATTAATTGAAAAACCTGATTTAAATGATATAAATGGAGAACTCTATACCCTCCATGATGAGGATTACCCAGAAGAAGGAGTAATTGTGATTGCTTATTTTGCATCTAGTAAGATTATTCACCATCTTCATGCATATCTCCAAACCCATAATCTCAAATTACTAAGTGATGTTCAAATTAGTAAAGTTTCTAATATCGATGGAGAAAGTTATAAAGAATATTTCAAACCCATCAGTATTGATGATAGGTTATTAGTAGTTCCTAGTTGGATTGAAAATGTTAGTGAAGATAAGATAGTAACCAAGATATTACCAGGAACAGGTTTTGGGACTGGTAGTCATCCTAGCACGAAACTTGCCTTAAAACTCTTATCAAGGTATATTAAGAGTGAAGATGTAATGCTTGATTGGGGTACTGGTTCAGGAATATTGGCGATATCAGCTAAAAAATTAGGTGCTAGGTCTGTTACTGCCCTTGATATCGATGAGTTAGCCCTCAAGAATGCAAGAGTTAATATTGAATTAAATCAAGTTGTTGTCAAACTTCTTCAAGGAAGTATTGAAACGATAAATGGTGTTTTTAGTTTAATAATTAGTAATATTGTGAAAAAAGTTCTTCTAGCTGGTATGAAAACCGTTTATGACCGTTTACAACATCAAGGTTTATGGATATTATCGGGTATTGTAAAAACTGAAAGTGAAGAGGTATTAAAAGAATTAACAAAGAATCATTTTACCTTAGTGGAAATGATATCTGAAGATATTTGGTGTAGTTTAGTGGTAAGAAAAGAGGTAGGATAATGCCTAGATATTTTGCTTGTTTTAATGATACAGATAAGTATGTAAGCATCACTGGAGAAGATTATCACCATATAAAAAATGTCTTAAGGATGAAAATTGGCGATGAAATTATAGTATCTAATGAAAGAAAAGCTTTTTATGGGATAATTAAAGATTATGAAAATGATAGTGTAATCGTTGAACTACAGTATGAATTACGACATAATAGTGAACTACCTATTCATGTAACAATTGCCCAAGGGATGCCAAAAGCGGATAAATTTGAAACAGTTATTCAAAAAGCAACTGAACTTGGTGTAAAAGAGTTAATCCCGGTTTTAAGCGAGCGTTCTTTAATCAAAGTTGATGATAAGAACGTAAATAAAAAACTTGAGCGTTTTGAAAAAATCGCTAAAAGTGCAGCCGAACAATCACAACGTATCGTTATTCCCGAAATAAAACCATTTATGACTATAAAAGAACTAATATCTTATAGTAAAAAGTTTACTAAAAAGTGTGTTGCCTATGAGGCTAGTTCAGATGAGGAATATAAGAACTTACCCAACATCATTAAAGAATTGAAATTAGATGAAAGTTTACTTATTTTTATTGGTCCAGAAGGAGGAATTTCTGATAAGGAACTTTCCTTATTAAAGGATAATGGATTTGTGGTTATTTCGCTAGGTAAACGAATTTTACGGACAGAAACTGCTCCACTATTTGTGATGAGTGCTATTGTTTATGAAATTGAACTTAGACAAATATTAACAGAATAGGATGATGAATTGTGCCAACAATTGCGTTTTACACGCTTGGATGTAAAGTGAATAATTATGAAACAGAAGCAATAAGTGAACTTTTTAAAAATGCAGGATATACCCGTGTAGATTTTGAGGATATAGCTGATGTTTATGTTATAAATACTTGTACCGTGACAAATACAGGTGACCGGAAAAGCCGGAAAATGATTCGTCAAGCAGTTCGCCGAAATCCTGATGCGATTATATGCGTCACTGGTTGTTATGCGCAAACTAAACCAAATGAAATCGCACAAATAGAGGGTGTTGATATTATTATTGGAACGAATGGTCGAGAAAGAATCGTTGATTTAGTAGAAGATTACCGTAAAAGAAGGGTACCTATTACTTTTGTTAAGAATCTTTTTCGTGATGTAGAATTTGAAAATCTACCCGTTATGTTTTACGAATCACGGACGCGAGCCAATCTAAAAATTCAAGAAGGCTGCCAAAACTTCTGTACCTTCTGCATTATTCCTTTCGCACGTGGTAAAATGCGTTCGAAGAAACCTGAAGATGTCATTAATGAAATTCAAAATCTGGTGAAATACGGACATCTGGAAATAATTTTAACTGGTATTCACACTGGTGGTTACGGTGTCGACTTTGAAAACTATGACTTAGCTGATTTAATCAGCGATATTGAAAAGAATGTCAAAGGAATTAAACGATTGAGAATTAGTTCCATTGAAATATCACAAATAGGGGATAAAATGATTAATGTCATGAAGAATTCCAACATTCTCGCTAATCACTTACACATCCCTTTACAGTCAGGATCGGACACTGTACTTGAACGAATGAATCGTAAATACACAACAGCGGATTATTATGCAAAGATAGTAGAAATTAGATCGCACTTTCCTGATATTGCGATTACTACGGACGTCATTGTAGGATTTCCTGGCGAAACCGAAGAAGAATTCCGCGAAACCTATGAGTTTATTAAGAAAGTCGGATTTAGTAGCCTTCATGTTTTTCCCTATTCAAGACGTTCGGGAACGAAAGCAGCACGCATGTCTAATCAGGTACCTGATATAATAAAGTCATTACGTGTTAACGAGTTACTTGCGTTATCTGATGAATTAGCACAAAAATATGTCGCTAAGTTTCAGGACCAAGTTTTGGATGTAATATTTGAAGAGAAAATAACCGAAGAAAATGATGAATTTATGGTTGGTCATACTTCTAATTATATCAAGGTTAAGGCTAAATATGATGAAACAAAAATAGGTCAAGAAGTACCAGTATTAATTACTAAAGCTACTTATCCTATGGCAGAGGGAGAAATAATCTAACAAATAATAAACAAAATAGTTTACTTATTAAATATTTTACGGTATAATCTTTTTGTATTATTTGTTTGTGTGAGGAAGGAGGGAAAAATAATGGCAAAA
>JAAZCR010000079.1 GCA_012513195.1 Bacilli bacterium
ACTTAACTTAGCTTTTCTTCCCAAATGAAAAATCCCCTTTCTGTAGATAGTACAGTTTATTTTTTTGTACTGTCTACTTTAAGGGGATCATATTATAAGATACCACCATTTTTGATATTCCAAGGATTATTATCCCATTCAGGATTAACACTTGCTGAAAATTGACCGTGATTAATTAATGTAAGGAGAATATAGATATCATATAGTTCTGCTAATTCTATTACCCTATCTAATTCAGCCGCACAATCTAGACGAAACTCATCATACTTGCTACCCCAATGTAAGGCAAATCCCCATGTTGCTAACCAAATTCTAGCCGCATTAGCACCATTATCATGCATTTTCTTAAACCACACATCATAGTCATAAGTCCGTCTTGTACTAGAGGTATACCAAGCAGTGTTTTGCCCTAAAGGTATAAAGAGTTCACCATTTTGAAAGATGAAGTTACGTTTATACTGTGGTTCAACCTGAATGAAACCACGATAATTGATAGCGTTTTCATTTACTTCAAAAATTTTTTGTTTAGCTTGCACAACGATACCATTTTTAACTATTGTCACGATTAAGTGCCACGTGCCACTTTCTTCTGGTAAAAACCGTAATCGATAATGCTCCTCACCTATCCAAGTTATTGTTTGTCGTCCTTGGATTTCATTGGGATTCGTACTTGCTTTGCCAGAAATACCACTTGGAGCCCCTTTAAAACTTGTATCAATGGAAATCTCAAAATCACGGGTCCAAAATGCTGGTAAAACTATTGTCTTACCACTTGGAGAAATAAAAGTTCCTGTAATATTTAAATAATTATAATTAAAGGGATTTCCTTCCTTTTTAATCTTTTCAACATCACCATATAGAGCTATTCTACTTTTTCGTATTGTGTAGGGTTTTCTGTAACTATAATAATGTCATCAATAATAACTTCTTTTGGTTCGGCTTGTGTTGTTGTATATAGTGTTGTAGTTATAGTAGTCGATGTTGTTTCTGTAGTACTTGTTAATGTAGTGGTCTTGTTTGTTTGACATCCTACAATGACTATACATACCACAAGTAAACTCAACCAAATAACTTTTCTAAACATGGAATCCTCCTAAATGAGGGACTTAACACTATCCCTTTCAACTATTTTTCCTTGGATAAGAATACGTCCATATGTCTTTTTGGGGTTTGCTATTTTCTTCGTAATGACATTTACACAAGTGTCAATCATTTCATCGACATTATGATCCACGGTGGTAAGTTGAGGGTTTGCTAATGTAGCAAAAATAGAATTATCAAAGCCTACTACAGAGATATCATCAGGTACTTTTAAACCCATTTCATCGAGTTTTCTGATTAAGTTATACGCTACTAAATCACAGTTACATACAAAGGCAGTTGGTAACTCTTTTGGTAAGACTATGTCAATTAACTCGTTTGCACTGTTTCGATCGTCTATAACATAATCCATATTAAGCGGAATGCCATTTTCAATTAACGCTTTATAATACCCTAAATAACGGTCTTGAATACTACTCGTAGCCCAAATCGTTCCTATAAAACCAATCTTCTTGTGTCCAAGCTTAATCAAACTGTTAGTAATTAAATATGAGGAATAGAAGTTATCAACAACTATGGAATCAACTTTTGAAAAGTCAACATAAAAGTCAAGATAAACTAATGGTATATCTATTGTTTCTAATTTCTTTAAATAACGATTATCTAATTGTCCAAGAACGATGAGACCATCAATTTTATGTTCGTTATACATTCTTGGTAACTCTAAACTATCTTCATCGGCTTTTGTTAAGAGTTCCATTACACTTGAATACCCTAGTTCATCTAGTTTTTTAGTAATTAATCCATATAAATCAAAGTAATAAGCTTTTTTATCTTGTTCTACATGATTATTAACTTTTGTAGAAACATAGTGTTCTGCAATTAAAATACCTACATTTGACACCTTTTGGGTTTTTAAACCACGTGCTACTGTATTTATACGATAACCCATTTCTTGTGCGATTAGTTTAACTTTTTCCCGTAGTTCTTCGCTAACCCCTTCTTTATCATTTAATGCTTTTGAAACTGATACTTTACTGATACCTAACCGTTTAGCGATGTCTGTCATATTAATCTTCTTACTCATTGAATCACCTCATAAATTAACACATACTTAACTTGTCGAATGTTGTAACTTTATATTTAATCAATGTAACTTTATCGGTTACTTTAATTTTATCTTATGATGTATATATTTGTCAATGTACTGTTTACAAATTTAATCAACAATTATTGCTATATCTTCATGAAAGGTTGGTAACTGAAAAGTAAATTTTTCATCATTGATAACGATGCTAGCTGTATCAATGATTTCTCCTGTCTTTGTATCAATAATAGTAACTTTAAACTCTCCATTAACAAAGGGGATTGTTACTATCACTTCTTCTTTTGGTTTGATATTTTGATAAAAATAAGTCCAGTTTTTATCATATAAATAGATATATAAACGATTATCAATGCGATAACCTAAGATACTTATTTGATTATTACTAATAGTTATATCTTTTAAACTACTCAATTGAATATATGTACTTCCCCGTAAATCCATCAGTTTACTGTACTTGGCAGCTCCTTCAAAACGATAATAAAGATTGTGGGGATGTACCCAACTATCCCACCACCAATTCATTGCACCTCCAGCACCACCTCCCATGATGCTAGCCCATAAACCTTGATGGATGGTTATACCTGTAGGATCCATTTCATAGGTCCGCCCGCCTGATTCGGCATTTATACCTAGTTCACTGAATATAACAGGTTTTTGATAGATGTTCCATATGGCATTAATCCGATTAACTAATTGATTATTCATATTTTTATTAGCGTAATCATAACTATGAGGATTCACAAAATCAATCGTGCTTAAACCATAGGCCATACCAGTTTCACCTTTATAACTTGTTGTAACTAAATGGTGGTATGGATCATGTTCTTTAATAAACTGACTCATTTCTTTATGCCATTGATAAACATCTAAAGGATTACTATCAGTCCAATCAACTTCATTCCATAATTCCCAAGCAAAGATGTGCGTACTATAACTGTACCGACCAATTAAGTACAATAACTGACTTTTATAAATTCTTTTAGCGTCTTCACTATAAAAAAACTCGCGAGGTTTATTCAATATACCCCCATTTATAACATTCCATGGATTATTATGCCAGTCTGGATTAACATACTGAGAGAATTGACCATGGTTTATTAATGTTAAAAATAAATAGATATCGTATTTTTCTGCTAAAGAAATTACTCTATCTAATCTTGCAGCTTCATTCTGACGAGAAGAAAAATCATTAAACTTCTCGCCATAATGAAGAGAAAAGCAACGCTGACTTAACCAAATCCTACCCACATTTGCGCCAATCTCATGCATGTTTTGAAACCAAACATCATAATCATAGGTTTTGTGTGCCCGATTAACATGCCAACTTGTATTTTGACCGATAGGAATATACATCGAACCATCCTCAAAGATGAAATTACGCTTATGTAGCGGTTCTACTTGGATAAACCCTTTATATACTGCTTCATTATCTTGAATTTCGATATTACCACTAAGGGTTTGAATTACCTCTCCTTGATATTTAACCTCAACTTCATATATCCAATTACCCTTTTCTGTAGGTAAAAAACGAAACATATAACATTCATTATCTTTTAGTAAGACTGTCTCTAATCCTTTTGGTTCATTGAGTGGAACATTACTACCAGAACCTTGCCAAGTTTCATCTAAGATGATTTCATATTCCTTATACCAAAATGCAGGTAACATGATTTCTCTGCCTGTAGGACTAGTAAACTTGCCAAAAATATTTAACTCATCATAGTCATAGGGATTTACGATACTTTTAATGTCCATCTTTTCATTTAACCGCATTTCTACCATTTCATAAGCTTTCAAGGTGGTATTAATTACTGATACTGAAGCAAATAAATGTTCTTTTATTGATTCAGTTGTAGATGTTTCAACGTTGCTAGAAGTAGTAATTGTAGTTTGTATCTTGTTCTTACAACTTGTAATAATCATTAAAACTAGAAGTACGATTATGATAATAACACGTTTCATGATTGTTTCTTTAGTATAAAGGCTAAATCTTGATGAATGCGGTTAAAGAAAAGTGCAAGCTTTCCATTAGAGGTTTCCACTATCCTTTCTTCAGTTATATCACCACTAAGAGTATCAAAAATCCTAAGTTCATAAGTACCATCATCGCAGGCAATTATGATTTCCACGTTCTCAATTGGATTTACATTTGGTTCCGTGTATTTCCAATTCACATCATAAAGGTAACCATATATTCGATTATCCAATAAATATCCTATACACTTAATATCTTGATGATTAATTTCAGTTACATCTTTTAATAACACATACCTATCACTAATCATATCAAGATATTGGGCATACTTCGCAGCTCCTTTAAAACGATAATAAAGGTTATGAGGATGAACATGGCTATCCCACCACCAGTTCATCGCACTACCTGCTCCACCACCAAGCATTCCGGCCCAACATTGCTGATGAAGGGTTATACCTAGGGGGTCTTGTTTAGCTGTTTCTACACCTGAACGCCAATCAATACCAATCTCACTATAGAAAATTGGTTTCTTATACATTTGATAGAATGTTTCTAAGTTAATAGGTAAAGTATTATTGATATTCTTTTCTGTGTACCCATAAGTATGAGGATTTGCGAAGTCTATAGTTGGGATGTTGTAGGCTTCATTGGTTTCATTATGGAAACTTGTACTTACTAAATGATGATAGGGATCAATATTTTTTAGATAAGCACTCATTTCTTCATGCCATTTATATCCTGCATCACTATTTAAGTGATCATCAACCCAGCTTACTTCATTCCACAATTCCCAAGCTAATAGATTATCTAAATAACCATAACGGGCAACAATATATTGGAGTTGATTCTTATATAAATGTTTTGCCTTTTCATTAGTAAAGAATTCCATCGGATATGCGAGAAATCCCCCATTAGCGATGTTCCAAGGATTCTTATCCCACATTGGATTTACTTTCGCTGAAAATTGACCATGATTTAATAAAGTAAGCATGACATAAATACCTTTGTCTTTGGCAATTGTTAAGACACGGTCAAGTCTAGCCGCATTAGCCAAATCATACTCATCCATTTTTTGCCAGTGGAGGGCAAAACTCCAAGGTGATAACCAAATGCGACATATGTTCATCAAGTTTTCTTGCATCTTAGAAAACCATACATCATAATCAAAAGTCTTTCTTACACGTGAAGTAAACCAACAAACATTTTGACCAATTGGAATAAAGGTTTCGCCATTTTGGAAAACAAAGTTACGCTTATGTTGCGGTTCAACAGAAATAACGCCACGATAATTGATATCATTTTTTTCAACGTTAAACTCATCTTCTTCTAATTGTGTTAACTCTCCATTCAGATACACTTTTAATTGATATCTAATCTTCCCACTACATAACGGAAGATAACGAATACGAAAATGTCCATTATCAATAAACTCTAATACTTCTTTTCCGAATGGTTCGCCTTCCGCATAATAAGCGATACCATGGCTACCCTCTTCTTCCAAAAAAGTGGATTCATCTAAAGTTATAACTGCTTCTTTTGTCCAAAATGCTTTTAGTGTCATACCTTTTCCATTTTCAGGTGTAAAAGTACATTCAATATTTACTTCATCATAATTAAAAGGATTTTTTACTTCTTCAATTAAACTACTCGGATAAAGTCTAAACTCAACCAACTCATATTGTTTAGGATTATTAGTTAACAACATAACTTCATTAATAAACTTTGCCATCATCTATCCCCTCTTTTTAGAATGAATCGATTAATGAACGTATTTGTAGATTTTTTATAATCTCTTTTTTGTCTTTAGAACATGCAAATGTTATTGTTCTTGGTATATTAGGTAATAAGTGAAAATAATTATCGCTAAAAATAATATCTTCTTGTCTAACTGAAACTTCAACAAACTTACAGAAAACATCACTTCTTAATGTTAAGGTATAGTGCATGCCTTCATTTTCTAATTCATAATTAATTGTTGCTTTAGGTAAATGAAGGTGTTTATCAGGCGCAAAGGATACACTGTTTTCGGAAATTAATTCATCATTGACAATTAATTGAGCTTAAAAAACAGTATTCATTTTTTTATCAAGATCAAGTTTAAATATAATTTCATCTATCTTTTTACTCGAATAACTTGGTACTTCTACGTCGATCACATTTTCAAAAAACCGTTTACCGTAGAAATCGATTAATTTCCATATAACATTTCCTTTAATTGGTTTATTGGTTTCATTGGTGATGTAAATCGCCACATCACCATCGGTTTCTTCTAATGATAGTAAAACTTTAGCGAAGAATTTTTTACTATGATAATGAAGCGCCTTCCACCGATGATAATAATCAATACTGGACCAACTAGCTACTGGCCAACAATCATTTAGTTGCCAATAAATCGCTCCCATGCACCTTCCATAATGGCGTCGCAAATGCTCAACCGCATAGCGACAACCTTCTGCTTGGATTAATTGGGATAAATAAACTAAACTATCAAAGTCGTTAGGAAATTTGAACATTTTACCGATATAATTTACAATCTTGGCATTAGCCCCAACATCTTTTTGATGACATTCCATAACATATGAGAAGATATTGCGATCCTCAGGTAGAGTAAAACTTTCGATTGTTTCTAAAGATGGAAATGACTGAATACCAAATTCACTTATTAGGGCGGGATAATATTCACGAAAACTAGTTATGGGTTTGTTTTCATGCCATACACCCCAGTAATGCATATCACCATACTTATCGCTGTTTGGGTCATGCAACTTTCCTCCAGAGGATGGGCTAGAAGGCCAATATAGGCAATCAGGATAAACTTCTTTTACGACTTTTGGTAATAAGTCTTCAAATAAGAAGAGGTAATATTGTTGTGCAATTTCTTTATCTGGTATGTTCCAATTCACTACCATTTGTTCAATTTCATTATTGCCACATATTATAAGTAGAGAAGGATGATGTTTAATCCGCTTAAGATTATCATGGATTTCAGGAATAATAGTTTCTAACAAACTAGGATCTTCGACATTATAAACACTACAAGCAAACATCAAATCTTGCCATACTAGAATCCCCATCTCATCGCATAAATCATAAAAATAATCTCGCGGATAATAACCTCCACCCCAAACACGAATGCAGTTGTGATTAGCAATTATAGCTGATTCTAATAGTTTTTTGGTTCGCTCTTTGTTAGTTCTTGAAAGAATATTATCTTCAGGAATATAATTGGCTCCTTTTAGGAAGATTGGTGTTCCATTCACAATAAATGTGAAAGACTCACCATAACAATCTTTCTCGCGATGTAATTTAATTGAACGGAGTCCGATCCGTAACTCCCTTTTATCATTTTCTTCTTTTTCATTTCTTAATGACACTTCTAACTCTTATATAATGGTTGCTCACCGTAACCAACTGGCCACCAAAGTTCAGGATTATTTATTTCAACAATAAACATATTTTGGTCTAGTGCTTTATCAACATACTTACCAATAACTATACCTTGAGGATTAGTTATTATTAGTTGCACGATAGCATCATTAGTAATTAAAACATTCTTACATGTAATATTTAAGATAACTTTATTATCCTTGTGCTGTTGAGCTACATGAACATCATCAATATAGCCAACATCTGTGCTTTCTAAAAAATGTCTTGCCATATACCAGCATCTGGTAATTCTGGACCCCAATCCCAACCAAACATGTAGTGCGCTTTACGAAGATGTGAGAATCGTCTAATTGTGCCTTCATGCAATGGACATTGTTTAACCTTTTCATCTACATATCTTAGCGGTGAAGCGAAACAAAACTCAATTAGGTTTTTACCTTCTTTTAAATAAGGTGTTACTTCAAAGCGATATGTGCGATGCATGTTATTGGTGTGAGCAATAACTTCTCCATTAAGAATTATTGTTGCTAGTGTGTCTAATCCATGGCAAATTAAATAATTGTGTTTTTTAAAGAATGTTTTGGGTAAAATGAATTCTCTACGATAAAAATAATCATGTTCCATTAACGCTTTTATTTCATATTCGTTATCGCGATAATAAGGGTTGTTAATGACTTGATTATCGCGTAAATCGCTATACACACTACCAGGAACAATTGCATCATACCAATGGGCAAGATTTGTCCCTGACATTTGCCACTTCCCATTTAGCGAAAATCTCATATTTCCCCTCCATTAATTACTTTATCGGTTACTTAACTTTATCTTAACATAAATTAACATATTGTCAAGAAAGCGATTGTCAGTTTTCTTAAATTAATAATTGCTCAATTTAATCTTATAAGTTTATAAAAGAAATCATTGAGAATTAACAAAAAATGTTATAAAATTAATAAATGAAAAGTTTTTAATGAAAGGTTGATCAGAATGGGAAGAGCATATGAAGT
>JAAZCR010000080.1 GCA_012513195.1 Bacilli bacterium
GGCTAGCGCTAATCGTTTATACGAATTATTTGAAGTACAAAGTGAAATCAAAAATAGCGCTAACCCTATAAAAGACGTGGAAATTAAAGGAAAAATTGAGTTTCGTAATGTCACTTTCGCATATAAAGGACAAGAAGAACCAATTCTTAAAAATGTTTCTTTTAAGATTGATAGTGGACAGGTCCTTGGTATATTAGGAACGACAGGTAGTGGTAAGACCACCTTAATCAATTTAATTCCCCGGTTCTATGACGTTACCGAGGGAGAAATTTTAATAGACGACATCAATGTTAAAGATTATGATTTATATACCCTAAGAAGTCAAATTAGTACTGTTATGCAAAAAGCGTTGTTATTCGCAGGTACGATTGCTGATAACATCAAGTTTGGTAGGATGTCCGCAACTGATGATGAAGTAGATAAAGCAAGTAAAGCTGCCGAAGCATATGAATTCATCGAAGGTTTCCCTGAAGGTTATGATACCATCCTTGGAGAAAGAGGAATTAATCTTTCTGGAGGACAAAAACAACGTTTATCACTAGCACGCAGTTTACTAGTTAAACCTAAAATTCTCATCCTCGATGATTCTACCAGTGCAGTAGATATGGCAACAGAACAACGTATTCTCAAAGCATTGCGACAAGATGTTACCGATTGTACGAAAATTATCATTGCGCAAAGAATACGATCAGTGCTTAGTGCGGATAAAATTTTAATCTTAGAAGATGGTCGAGTAACGGGATATGGTACTCATGAAGAACTCCTAAAATCTAATAAGTTCTATCAAACGCTCTATAACCAACAAATGGGAGGTAGTAACGATGAAAAACAAGCAGGATAATAACCTACAACAAGAAAGGAAATCCCGTCTCGATTTATATAAACGCTCGACCTTCCGAAAACGCAGCGAGAAACCCCAACAGGGATTAAAAACTACTTTAAGAGTTATTAAATACTTAAACTATGAGAAAAAAGTTATTATCGTAGTCATTATTTTAATTCTATTATCCATCATATTCTCTTTAGGTGGCGAACAAGTAAAAAGGATTTTACTTGATGATTTCATCAAACAAGGTATTTCTGAAGGTTTTGCCTTATATGTTCTCTACCTAGCCATTCTTTATCTATTAGAAATTATTACTACATATGGCTCATCTTTCTTAATGATTGGTATCACCCAACGCACCTTAAAAACGATGCGACGAAACATCTTCGTTAAACTTCAAAATCTCGCTGTTAGTTTCTTTGACCGTAATCGCGATGGTGATTTGATGACCCGCATCACCAGTGACGTTGATAATATAAGTAGCACAATGACCCAATCATTCATTTCCTTTATTACCAGTACCATGACTCTCATACTTACCATTTCCGTTATGTTTTGGATGAGTTGGAAACTCTCGCTGATTGCTTGTGTAACCATCCCCATTCTATATATTGCAGCCAAAAAAGTAACTGACGTGTCAAGAAAACGTTTCAGACAAATGCGATATGAACGAGGTGCATTAAATGGTTTTGTCGCTGAACAAATCAATGGAGCGAAAGTAATTCAATCATTCTGTCAAGAACAGGAAATCATAAATGAGTTCAAAATAGAAAGCACAAGAGTTAAGAAAATCACAATTAATGCCCTTGCCTGGGGTAGTTTAATGATGCCAGTGGTTGGTTTCTTAAACCGTTTACGATACATCATCATTATCACTGCTGGTGTGATTCTAGCTATTAATGGTGATCCTAGCGCTACAATTGGTACTATCGCAGTCTTCTTAACCCTTGCGGATCGGTTTGGTGGTCAAATTAATAACTTGGCAAACCTCTATGTTGATATTCAGAATGCTTTATCGGGCGCAGAACGTATCTTTGAAATCATCGATGACCAAACCATCATTCGTGACAAAGAAAATGCATTTGAACTAACAAATGTTAGTGGGCATGTAGAATTAAGAAATGTCACCTTTGGTTATTTAGAAGATACAGTGGTTTTAAAAAATGTTTCAATAGACGCAAAACCAGGCATGAAAATCGCCCTTGTTGGTCATACTGGTGCTGGTAAAACCACCATTATCAATCTCATTACGCGTTTCTACGATGTGAATGAAGGCGAAATCCTAATTGATGGTATTAATATTAAAGATGTCACCCAAAAAAGCTTATTAGACCATATCGGTATCGTTCTACAAGATACCCACTTATTTAGCGATACGATTATGGAAAATGTGCGCTTTGGTAAACTTGATGCCACCGATGAAGAAGTTATCCAGGCTTGTAAATTAGCCAAATGTCATGATTTCATCATGAAACTCCCAGATAAATACAACACTCGCTTAACTCCTAATGGTTCTAATTTAAGCTATGGACAACGTCAGTTATTATCAATTGCGCGTACGATTTTAAAGAACCCTGATATTCTCATTTTAGATGAAGCTACTTCTTCTGTTGATACGATTACTGAAATGACCATTCAACAAGCCTTAAAAAATCTCATCAAAGACAAAACAACCTTCATTATCGCCCATCGTTTATCAACTATTAGAGAGGCTGATTTAATCATCGTTTTAGAAAACGGTAAGATCATTGAACAAGGCACTCATGAAGAGTTACTCGAACATAAAGGTATCTACTGGCGCTTACATAATGCGAAGGATGCGGATGCCTTAAAAGAATTTGATTTAATCAGTGCATAAAAAAAAATGAACACCACATTTAACTTAAGTGGTGTTCATTTTTTATTTTATAATGGGAATGAACTCTTTAATGGTACGATACGATTGAATACAATCTTACCATCTTTTGTATCTTTTGGATCGACCATGAAGTAACCATGACGGAAGAATTGGAACCGATCGTATGGTTTAAGATTAGTTAACGCATTGGAAACATAACCTTGGCAGACAATTAAACTATTAGGATTGAGTTTTTCCATAATTGGTAAATCTTTAGTTTCTTCGGTTTCAATTGTTAAGTGGTCATATAACCGTACTTCTACTGGGATATTATGTTTCGCATCAACCCAATGAATTGTACCCTTAACTTTTCTACCCGTAAAACCTGTACCAGATTTGGTTTGTGGATCATAAGTCGCATGAATTTCAATGATATTACCATTTTCATCTTTTATTACATCGGTACATTTTATGAAATATGCATGGGCTAGTCTAACTTCATTTCCTGGATAAAGTCGATAGTATCCAGGAATAGGCTCTTCCATGAAGTCGTCTTGTTCAATGTATATTTCTCGTGAGAAAGGAATTTTTCTTACACCCATTTCTGGTACTTCTTTATTTACTGGTTCATCTAAATACTCTACTTGTCCTTCAGGATAGTTTGTGATTACGACTTTTAAGGGACGGAGAACCGCCATCGTTCTAGGCACTGTAAGTTTTAAGTCTTCTCTAATGTAATGTTCTAATTGGGCATAACCGACAACCGCATTACTTTTGGATATACCTAAATCAAATACGAAGTTCTTTAATGCGGTAGGTGTATAACCTCTTCTTCTTAAGCCCCGAATCGTCGCAAGTCTTGGATCGTCCCAACCATCGACGATCTTTTCTTCAACTAATCTTCGTAAATTCCGTTTAGAGATAATGGTATTAGAAATATATAACTTACCAAATTCAATTTGGGTAGGTTTATGAGGCATTTCACATTCTCTAACAAACCAATCATATAATGGACGATGATCTTCAAATTCTAACGAACATAATGAATGAGTAATTCCTTCAATCGCATCTGATAAAGGATGCGCAAAATCATAAAGTGGATAAATGCACCATTTCGTTCCCGTGTTATGATGCGGTACATAAGCAATCCGATATATTACAGGGTCACGCATGTTGAGGTTAGGACTTGCCATATCAATTTTTGCCCGTAATACTCGAGAACCTTCTGGGAATTCACCATTCTTCATTCTTTCAAATAATTCAAGGTTTTCTTCGACACTCCGATTACGATAAGGTGAAGGAATGCCAGGTTCTGTCAATGTACCACGAGTACGGCTAACTTCTTCCGCACTTTGATCATCAACATATGCTAAACCTTTCTTAATTAGGAGGACAGCGCGATTATATAATTCATCAAAATAATCGCTCGCCCAAAACATGTTATCCCATTCATACCCTAACCACCGAATGTCTTCTTGAATAGCCTCGACATATTCAACATCTTCTTTGGTGGGGTTTGTATCATCAAAGCGTAAGTTTACTTTTCCTCCATACATCTTCGCGATTTCAAAGTCAATGGTAATAGCGCGAATATGTCCAATATGTAAATATCCATTGGGTTCGGGAGGAAAGCGAGTTACAACTTTATTATAGACGCCCTCTTCAAGATGCTTATCAATAGTTTGTGTTATAAAATTAGGTGCGTATGTCTTTTCCAAGTCAATCTCCTCCATTTATTCTTGTCACACGTAGTTTATTATAACATAATAAATTAATATTTAAAGATTTATATTTAAATTATTTCAAAGTAAAAATCTTTAGCATCAGTGTAATTTTCATACAGTTCTTTACAGAGTTTCAAATCTTTCTCTAACACTTCTTTACCATCAAAAGAAATGATAAAAAGTAGCACTTTTCGAGTATTATCAGTAATGGCTGTCCTTAAAGTATCGCTAGTGGGTGTACCAAAAGGACCTTCTCCATCGGTATAAACAGGGATGTTTTCAATATTGATTTCACCCCGTCCAATCCCTTCATAAGGTTCGTCTTTACCTATACGAATGAGAACATCACCAACGATTTTTTCTTCATCTAATACAGCTACACTTCGCTGTGTTAAGATTGATAAGATATTCCCAATATCAACCACATCATTAATACGATATAAGTCATTATTCTTAACGATGCGCCGATATAATGACTCGACTGCTAGACGATATCTACTCGGATCTTTTCCTAACTTTTTATATCCATCTCGAGCTGACTTGATGTTAGGAATTTGTAACACATCACTTAATGTATATTTCTGTCGAATTTGAACCTGTAAATCATTGATTAACTTATCAAGTTTGTCTGTTTTCTGTACGTTTACGGTAAAGGAAGTAACCCCAACTGAAAATGCCGGTAATTTAGTTCTTAGTTCTTCACTTATCACGACTTTTTTCATTTTTACCACCTGTACTATTTATATTATCGCAGAACTAACAATTAATTCATTCATAAAAATAGGTGTTTCTTAAGCGAAATAGCCTACTTTTATGAAAAGATAATAATCAAATATAAAGTGTCGTATATTGGTAACCAATATATCCAGTTATCCCTATAATACCTACAATCAGTAATAAATGCAATAATAGTAACCAGAAATACGTTCTACGAAATTTAACATAACGTGTTTCAACATTTTTTGAATAGTTTTCTAATTTATTAATAATAGTATTAGGATCAAAGAGGTTTGTTATCTTATATTGTTTTTTATAACTATTTCTTCTACTTTTCAGTAAATGGGTGCGTAGTTTCTTTTGTTGCGTTTGAAAACTGTGTTTTATCTTTTTGAACTCTTTCGAAATAAAACTTTCCGCATTCGCCCCCATATTTAGTAAAGTTTCAAAGTAATTCTTCAAAATCATTTTATATAAGATCAAAATCACCGTTAAATATATTATACTAATCACGAGGTTATGATATAAAGGTATATCCATCATTTGATATAGAGATGTAAAATATTTAGCAAGATAAGGTATTGTTTCAAAAAAACTCACTTTTCGGGTAATAACCATACCCAACGCACTAATAATAACAGCGATGTACGCAAAAGTGAAACGAATCTTCTTAATTTTTTTCCGATTGATTTTCGTAGTCTTTGCGAGCATCCTACTTTGTTCGTATTCAATCTGTTTAAGGAATTCCTTTTCCCAAAACTTAAGTAAGTCTTTAATAACTTTTTTCTTAAAACCAGCGGACTGTTTACGGTCCTTGAGAAAATCACCGAGAACCCAACTGTGTTTTAGTTTTTTATGATAAAACTGTACTTGTTCAATAGTTGTGACTTCGTAATTAAGATTTTTCTCAAAATAGGGATTAAAATCAGTATATACTTTTAACTTCCGTTCAAATGCTTCTTTCATTAAAGGGTCTAGGTCAAGATTATTCTTCTTGAACATCTTCTTCACCCTCCTTACCTAAGACCATTAAGATGTCAGATACCTTAGGATGGTCGCCAAAATTATCTTGTAGATAATCGATTAACACATCGACACAGTCTGTTTCTACTTTACCATTAGCGATTAACTCTTGTAGATAAGCATCACGTCCATAATCGTTAATCGTAAAACTATAGATTAGTTCAATGATGAAATCTTCATTAACGATTGTCTTATCTAAGGCCTGATTTAAACTACAGATTCTATCATCACATGTCTTATCTAATAAATTGCGGAAAGTTTGAGCTGTTAATACTTTATCGTTACCATTCTCATCAGTTAGAATATATACAGGAAGCATAATACGTAAGAAAGTTTCATATACTGATTCATTATCCATAAGTTGCACATCACGGCTATCAAGGAATGCTAAGGTATCAATAATATACATCGCTACATAAGGATTACGTTCTAATGTAGGTAAGAAACTAATATCTTTGAGTGTTGCCGCAATTAACTTATATTTAAATGGTAAATCAACATTTAATTTTTCCATCAAAGGACCATAGAGATCTTGATATCTAATGACAAACTTTGCGATTACTTCAAGTTTTTCATTTAAACTATCATTATTTAATTGATATAACTCATAAAATAGTCCTTCGGAATCCTTCTTTTCATAATCTTGTTTTAATTTTAAAATGATATTTTCAATGTTTTCATCGCTTAATAGATTATTACCTGACAATACCGCATTTAACCAGTTATTAACGACAAAATAAATCTTAATATGCTCATTAGCGCTGATTAATTTTGTTTTAAATGCTTCATCGGTGGTATCAGTGATTATTTCGTCAAAATCTTCATTAAACTTTTGAATCAACTCATCTGTAGTCAGCGAAGTAATATCTAGATTTTTATTATTTATCCATAGAATGATACCTTTATATGGTAAGACATCTTCAAGCGTTTCATTTTCATAGGCATTTGAATTATTAATAAAACTAGTTAAACAAGGATATATGCCACTACTAGGTACTAATGAACATTCAGTCTGAGCTAATTGTTCATAGTTATTTAGTGTTTCAGGTAAGTTGCTTACAATATCATAGTAGTCTTTAATTTGATTTATATCGAGCACTTCAAAGAAAGTCGACACAGAAGTGGTGGCCGTTACTATTGGTTCAGCTGAGTTAACCATATTACCAATTTGGGTAAATGGTGGGGGGTATTTGATAATGATATTGGTACTTATATCATCCTTCGTCGCAAAATTAAGAAGATAAAATGGTAAGAATAGTAATGAGACGATGACATAACTTCTTAAGACGGCAATGATTGCGCCTAAGATATGACTTACTTTTCCTAGTTTATAATTAACTCGTTCTTGGGGGAGTTTCTTCTGAATAAACTTGATAATTAACCCAAATATTAGATATGAACCAACAAAAACTATAAAAGTACATAACACCATAATAAAAGTATTTAAATATGGAATCTTCTGTAAAAATCCCACTTTTCTGATGATATTATGTATAAACGAAAATTTATAAACCCAACGTGAAAGTGGTCCAGCAAAATAATAAACCACAATAAAGGGTACATAGATTTTAATCAGTCTAATAAGTTCTACCGCAGCGCCAGTTATATATCCAATAATCATAAATGCCACTAATATCATGAAAATAATGATGTCAAAATCAAGGGTAAAATACACTTTAATCCCCCCATAAATACATCTAATTAATTACATATATTATACCAAAGTAAAATAAAAGATAAAAGAAAAAAGTCAATTATTGTAGGCTTAATTGACTTTTTGGTAGATAATTGTTAAAATTGATATAATTATGAAATCGGGTGAAAGTATGAGAGAAAAAATTATAGCCATTATCACTAGTATTATTTTCGCCATCTTCCTCATTAGTACTACTGTTAAAATAACCCTTAACTTCCGTCCACTGTATTACTTCGATATTGAGTACTTAAAGATTACGGAAGAAGTTGACATGGACAAAGAAGAGATTAAAAGGAATTACGATGTTTTAATCGATTACCTGCAACCTTCTTATAAAGGTGAACTAGAGTTTCCTAGTTTACCGATGAGCGAAGAAGGTCGCATTCACTTTGTTGATGTTAAAAATATTTTTATTTTTTTTGAATATGTTATGTGGATCACTTTATTTATATCATTCGGTGGTCTTATCTACTTAATAATAAAAAATGATTATATTGTATTTAAATATACAGCTATTATGCTTTTTGCCTTCCCCCTTATCCTCATAATACCTTTCTTAATCAACTTTAATTATGTATTTACCCTCTTCCATAAAATTGCCTTCACTAACGATTATTGGCTCTTTGACCCAAGTACCGACCCCATCATCCTTCTATTACCTGAACGATACTTTATGCATTGTGCCTTACTTATGGTAGTGCTTGTAACGATATATAGTATCATTTTAATGTTACTATATCGATATTTAATATTTAGATATGTAAAAAGAAAGGGCGCTGAATAGTAATTTCAGCACCCTTATTTTTTTATTACATCATATCCATATTGTTCATGTTTGGAGTAGTTTTTTCTTCTTTTGGAAGTTCAACAACAGCTGCTTCTGTTGTTAAGAAACTAGATGCGATACTTGCAGCATTTTGTAAAGCAATCCGAACAACCTTTGTTGGGTCAATGATACCAGCTTCAAACATATTGACAAAACGATCATTGAGGGCATCATAACCGTAACCAGGTTCTAATTGTTTTAATTCATAGACAACTACAGAACCATCGAGACCGGCGTTTTCTGCTATTTGACGGACTGGAGCTTCGAGAGCTTTGAGAACGATGTTAATACCAGTCTTTTCATCACCTGTAGCATCAATTTCTTCAATTTTACTGTAAAGGTTCATAAGCGCTGTACCGCCACCAGGTACAATACCTTCTTCTACTGCAGCTCTTGTAGCGTTTAATGCGTCTTCGATGCGCAACTTACGTTCTTTTAATTCAGTTTCTGTAGCAGCACCAACTTTAATAACCGCAATTCCACCAGCTAATTTAGCTAAACGTTCTTGAAGTTTTTCTTTATCATATTCAGATGTTGTTTCTTGGATTTCACTGCGAATTTGTGCAATGCGATCTTGAATCTTTTCAGGTTTTCCAGCACCTTCAACAATTGTTGTATCATCTTTAGTAACGATAACTTTGCTAGCACGACCTAATTGACGAATAGTAGTTTGTTTTAATTCAAGACCTAAATCACCAGTGATAAATTCAGCACCTGTTAAGATGGCGATATCTTCTAAGAGACGTTTACGACGATCACCAAAGCCTGGAGCTTTAACAGCTACAGCTTGGAAACTTCCTCTTAATTTATTGAGTACTAAAGTTGCAAGCGGTTCTTGTTCAACATCTTCAGCGATAATTAAGAGAGGTTTGGCTTCCGCAACGATTTGTTCTAAGATTGGAAGAATTTCTTGGAGATTACTAATCTTATGATCAGTAACTAAAATATATGGATTATGTAATTCCGCAATCATCTTTTCAGTATTAGTTACCATATAAGGTGAAAGATAACCGCGGTCAAATTGCATACCTTCAACAACTTCAAGTTCAGTTTCTAAACCACGGGATTCTTCAAGGGTGATAACACCTTCATTGCCAACTTTTTCCATCGCTTCAGCGATTAACTTACCAACTTCTTCATCTCCACAGCTGATAGCAGCAACAGAAGCAATATCTTCTTTACTACGAACCTTGCGTGAGATTTTCTTTAATTCATCAACGGCAACTTTTACTGCCTTTTCAATACCACGACGAACGATCATTGGGTTAGCACCAGAAGTGATGTTCTTTAGACCTTCTTTAATCATCGCTTGGGCTAATACAGTAGCTGTTGTTGTACCGTCACCAGCGATTTCATTAGTCTTAATTGCTGCTTGGGCAACTAATAAAGCACCCATGTTTTCATATTTATCTTGTAACTTAATTTCCTTCGCAATGGTAACACCGTCATTAACAATCATTGGTGCGGAATAACTTTGTTCAAGAACAACGTTACGACCCTTAGGTCCTAAAGTTACTTTGACGACATCAGCAAGCTTGTTAACGCCATCGAGCATCTTACGACGAGCTTCTTCTCCAAAACGAATATCTTTTGCCATTTCCAACTTCTCCTTTCTTTATTCAATTACTGCTAAAATATCTTTTTCATCAACAATTAAGTATTTCTTACCATTAACCTTTGTCTCAGTGGCTGCATATTGGGAAAAGATAACCCGATCGCCAACCTTGACATCGAAACTTTCACGTGTTCCATCTTCGAGTTTTTTACCTGTACCGAGGGCAACTACTGTCGCCACATTCTTTTCCTCATTAACGGTGTCAGGTAAAATAATACCACTTTCTGTTTTCTTTTCTACTTCTACTTTTTCAAGTAAAACTCTTTGTCCTAAAGGTTTAATCATGTCCATACCCTCCTTTGATTTTGTTAGCAATCATTAACTTTGAGTGCTAATTACATATAATA
>JAAZCR010000081.1 GCA_012513195.1 Bacilli bacterium
ATATGTATTATTATAATAATCAGCGTTATCAATGGAGACTAAAAAAGATGGCTCCTGTACAATACAGAAACCATCTTTTATCAGCATAATAATTACTAAAACTAAACTTTTTTATTTTTGTCTACTTTACAGGTGTAAGTTAATTTTGGTGGTTTTTTGTTTAGAATACATTTGTTATAATAGGTAAGGTGAAGTGTTAATAGAGGAGGATATTATGAAACCACGTAGTTTTTTGAAATTAGTAGAAATACAAACGAAAGTTGCGAGTGTTATCCCCGTTCTTTTAGGGACAGTATATGCATTTTATACTTATAATCGTTTTAATTTAAAGAACTTCTTATTGATGTTTGTCTCTTTAATTTGCATTGACATGTGTACGACCGCTATTAACAACTACATCGACTTTAAGAAAGCACAAAAAAAGGAAGGTTACGGTTACGAAAAGCATAATGCGATCGTCCGTGATAACTTGAAAGAGCGAGATGTACTCATTACCATTGGCTTACTCTTAAGCATAGCGATTGTATTTGGCATTTTACTTTATCTTAATACCAATGTTGTGGTATTATTATTAGGCATGTTATCGTTTCTTATTGGTATTACTTATACATTTGGCCCTGTCCCGACATCACGGACACCCTTAGGTGAACTTTTATCGGGAGGATTTATGGGCTTAATTATTCCCTTTTTAGCGGTTTATATTCATGTTTATGACCAAGATATCGTAAACATTAAAGTTGATGCGCAAGATCTTATTCTCTCTATCTCATATTTAGATGTGTTAAAGATTTTCTTGATTTCTTTACCAGCCGCTACAGGAATTGCGAACATCATGCTTGCCAATAATATTTGTGATATTGAAGATGATATCATTAATCGTCGCTATACTTTACCTATTTATATTGGTAAGGATAAAGCTTTAATACTATTTCGCAGTTTATATTACATTGGCTTTTTAGCCATCATCTTAAGCATAATCCTTAAGGTAGCACCTCTAGCAGTGTTGTTAGCACTATTAACTTATGTGGTGGTACATAAGAACATAAATGCCTTTATGCAACTGCAAACAAAAAAAGATACTTTTGTGTTTTCTGTGCAAAACTTTGTCATCGTTAATTTAAGTTTAGTTTTTACCATTGGGTTAGGTATAATAATTAAACTCTTGATGGCATAATAATAACGCTAGGAATCATAAAACGACAAGAACCGAAAAACAAGGAAGGTAATGATGTACATCATCGGAAAAATAATTTACAGGAGTGTAATTATCGTTGTGTTATATTTAACAACTAATCTCGCAATATTGCCCAATTATACTGAAAAATTAAATAATGACTTTTGTGACAATGTCCATTATTATTATAGTGATGAAATCGGGGTGGATGTGGCAGCTTTAATCTCAAAACATCAAGAAGCAGTCACTGCCCGTTTAGATTTAATCGCGAATGCTAAAGAATCAATTGACATTGCCCAGTTTTACTTTAACTCAGATAAGTATGGCACGCTTATATTAGGTGAAATCTTACGCGCTGCTGAGCGTGGCGTATAGGTAAGAATTGTCATTGATGGAAAATATCGCCATTTTACTGGTTTTGATAATGAAGTACTAACTTCATTAAATGCCCATCCTAACATTACCTTTAAACTTTTTGAACCTTTTAACCTATTCAAACCATGGACGGTTAATAATCTCTTACATGATAAAATCATGATTATCGATAAATACCGTGCAGTGGTATCAGGTCGTAATATCGCTAATCGTTATCTAAGTACCGAAGCGTATAATTATGTCTTTGATATTGACCACATCATCACATTTACAGGCGAAATAAGTAGGTTCGCTGAAAGTGCTGTAAAACAACTAATGGATTATTTTGAAACGATGTGGAATTCACCTTACACCAAAGATCCCCGAAAAGTTAAGGTTAAAGTAGATCACTTTCAAAAAATCTTAAATAATTATAAAGATTACCGATATATGCATCCTGAATACTTTACAACTAAGATTAATATTATGGCTTTAAGTGTACCAACAAACAAGATCACTTTAATCGCTAATCCTTTAAATCGGGTTAAGAAACCTAAAATATGGTGTGAAATTGCCAGTTTAATTAACAATGCGAAAGAGGAAGTATACATTAATAGCCCATATGTGGTACCAACTGAAGATATAAAAGGTCAGTTAAAAAATCTTGATCAACTTGATATCACAGTTATAACTAATTCAGCTGGTTCAACACCCAATTATTTCGCTTTTTCTGGATATTTGCGGTATAAGAAAGAATTGTTGAAGTATGATAATATCAAGTTATATGAATATCAAGGTGGGGGTTCACTTCATAGTAAATCTTATATCATTGATAATCGTATCAGTATAGTAGGTTCATATAATTTAGATCCGCGCAGTACTTATCTCAGCACAGAAATAATGCTGGTTATTGATAGTGAACCATATGCTCAAAAACTAAAAGAAGTACATGTAAATTATATAAGCCAAAGTCTTCAAGCCAAGAGTTTATACGAATATCATGCTGGTGATATACCGATGCTTGAAATTAAAAAAGGAAAGAAGTTTACCCTAGAGATTATGCGGCATGTTGCTTACTTATTCGATCATTTATTGTAAAAAAGACTAGAATTAACTAGTCTTTTTTTTTTATCTTTTTAATGTATAATAAAAGGTGTAATAGGGAGGAAGGAAAATGAATTTTATAAATCGAAGAAATACTAATTCAGTTAAATGGGATAGTGTTCCTGAAGATCTCTTACCTTTATGGGTGGCGGATATGGACTTTCCTTCACCACCTCAGGTGATTGAAGCTTTGATTAAGCGAGCTGAACATGGTGTTTATGGCTACACAACTATACCTGATTCATATTATGATGCTGTTGTTAACTGGATGAAAAAGCGTCATAATTGGGATATCAAAAAAGAATGGATTATTATCACCCCTGGCGTCGTAGCCGCATTAAATTATATCATCCAAACTTTTACCGATTTAGGGGATAGTGTCCTCGTTTTTCAACCTGTTTATAATCCTTTCTTTAATGTCGTAAAAAATAACGAGCGTAATCTTGTAATTGAACCATTAGTATTAAAGAATGGTCATTATGAAATTGATTTTGTAAAGTTGGAAGAAAGCATAATTAAGAATCAAGTGAAATTAATTATTCTTTGTAGTCCACACAATCCTGTTGGTAGAGTATGGACCAAGACAGAACTTACCAATATCGCAGAAACATGTTTAAAACATAATGTATTAATTGCGGTTGATGAGATCCACCATGATTTAGTTTACAAAGATTATAAACATATACCGTTAGCCTCATTAAAGAAAGAATATAGCGATATTTGTATTACTTGTACTGCTCCAAGTAAAACTTTTAATTTAGCAGGATTATATACCTCTAATGTGATTGTTGAAAATGAGGAGTTAAGAGAAAAGTTACGTAAGTTTATTAAGAAACTTGGTGGTACGCACCCATCTATCTTTGGCATGTTAGCTTGTGAAGTTGCTTATCAAACAGGAGAAGCATGGTTAGAAGAAGTAATGACGTATATTGAAGAGAATAAAGACTATACTATGAAGTTTGTAGAAGATTATCTACCTCTTATACATGTTATTAAACCAGAAGCAACCTATTTATTATGGCTCGATTGTCGAAAACTGAAACTAACGGATAAAGAATTACTTGATTTCTTCATGAAGGAAGCTAAACTCTACCTTAATCATGGTTATGTATATGGTGATGAAGGTAG
>JAAZCR010000082.1 GCA_012513195.1 Bacilli bacterium
AGATTATGGTTATTAATACATCATTATATCAAATGATAATTCTATACTAACTACTAATTACCTAGTACTAAACAACAGGATGATTTCCTATAAAATCATTTACACATAATTATTGATGTAACCCTTTATTAATGTTATAATCTCAAGTTTGACAGTTTATAAAGCTAAAAAGCGTGAATTTTCGAAATATGATTAGAAAATCACGCTTTTCTTATTTTCTTTATATTTGAGTACTTTTTTAGTCTTGGTATTTGAAATAATATTTTTTATTATTTTTTTGGTTAATATCTGGTAATCCGTTCTAAATCCAAAAGATTCATGTAACGCATCTGTAAAATCATTACGTGTATATATTGGTACAAAACTATCATGATTAATTTGATAAAAGTTCATTTCTCTTAAATTATCAATTATTTCGTGATAAGTAAATTCATTCCCAAGTTTCTTTTCTAATAATCGATATATTATAAGAGCGATAAAACAAGTTATAAAATGAGCGATTATACGATCTTCACGACTTAAATGAACTGGTCTTACTTTAAACTCACTTTTCATTATGCGAAAACATTCTTCAATTACCCATCTATTTTTATTTACTTTGATAATCTTATGGGCATCATCTTCAAGATTAGTACATACTGCGTAAAAACCATCATATCTTTCTTCTTCACATATTAGCTTCTCGTTTATTCTAAGTTTACTTGTTTGTGCTACTTCACCATCAGGGGTTAAATGTATTTCCTCAACTAATCGCTTAAAATCGGTATTCTTTCTTAGTTTATATTTACTAGGATTAGTTAATATCAAATGTTTAGCACGCTCTATTTGGTTATTTCTAATCTTCTGTTGATAATTCTTATACTTTAATGAATAAGTCACTATTACTCTTTCTTCTAACCCTTTTTCATTCTTCCAGCGCTCTTTAAAAAATATCTTATTTACATCTTCTTCCTCATCTAATTCAGTAATATTGTATACTTTACAACTACCTTTATTATCAAAAAGATGCCAACCATCAGGATCTAATGCCCAGTCTTTAAGATACTTTGGAAGTTTCTTTATTGATTGGGTGGTGATATAAGCTCTATCTCTTAAATCATTAAACTTCTTATTATCGTATGAAGCTAATCCAGCGTCAGTACATACCACAAACTTTGATAAGTTAAAATCCTTGATAATCTTTTTCTCTAGTGGTTTTAAAGTTACTTGTTCGTTTTGACTACCATTATTAATACTAAACGCAAGTGGTATTCCATCACCATCCATAAATAATCCCATCTGTACTATAGGATTAGGACGATGTTCTTTACTTACCCCATATTCTCGAAAACCATCCTCATATTCAATCTCAAAAAAGAAGTTTGTGCAGTCATAATAGAGTATACCAGTATTTCTTTTAGATACCCTTGAACTGTTCTTATATAACTCAGTTTGTATATAATCGTTTTTCTTAGCGATTACTTCTAAAGCACGATAAATATGATGTAGTTCAAATTTTGGTTGTTCAATAAATTTCTTAGATAACTTATATGTGCTTCGCTTAGAAGAAGGATAGATGATTCTCGCATAAACTAAGCGTGATAATATAGAATTAAGGTCATAGGTAAAGTTGAATTCATCAGAAATCTCTTTACATATTTTGTCTAAACCTAATTCATAATAAAGTTGTTGAAGAAAGAGATAACCACCATTAAAGACATGTTGTTCATCTTTCTTGATAATCTTATTAGGAGAATATTTAACAATTACTTCTTGTCTATCTTCTTTCAGTTTCTCATTTAACTGTTGAATATACTCTTTAGCCCATTCAATGGGATCACGACCGTTAAGTGTCTTTTTAAGTTCATCGTAATTACCAAGTTTTTCGACAATACGACTAGAATGTTTACCGTTGATATAAGTAGATTCAATAACATAAAGATTCATAGCATTTTTAGATTTAGTAATTTTCAAGCGCATAAAGAGAAACCTCCTAGAAACATTATATCACAGTACTCAAAAGTACTCAATAGAAAATATCAAAATTTGACAAAAAAATGAATAAAAAAAGTCCTTATAAAAGGACAATTTGAATATTAAATATTATAATGACCTTATAAAAGTGTCAAACTTCCGAAATTTGTGATTAAAATACTAAATAGACAATGCTAAATTTATTATACATAAAAAGTAGTTAAAAACAAGGACTAATTATATTAAAAATCATGATATTTCTTAAATCTATTTGCATGTTTTCCTAATTTACAATATAATAAAATAAACTACTTATCTTTTGTTAAGGACGGATATGTTATATGAAAGGTATAATATATGTGATAAATTTAAGTGAATATGATAAACAGAAGTTTATCAATATTTATCTAGAAACAGAACAAGTTAACATTCCCGTCATCATGTATGCTTATCAGAATGATAAGGATCTTTTTGACTTTTGTGCCAAATTTTTAACCAATCGTACACTTAAGATGACAGAAAAAGACTATCAGACTCTTTATGATATACATAATACCATGGGGTACACCTTTAATCCGTTAGAGATTATTATCGATGAGTTTAATTTTGATTTTCCTGACGGTTTAACAGCACGCGAACTCTTATTACTCCAATACATTCACGGTAAACGGGTTAAAGGACAAGTTGCTCAATATTTCTTTGATGATTATTATCTCGATACTAACTTAACGCTTAAAATGTTAGTAAAAGAGGGATTTATAACTACGAAAGATTATTTGTTTAATTTAGAATATGCGACTAAACCTGAACTACAAAAAGCCCTCAAGGATGAACTACCTAAAAAAGCACCCAAAAGCAAATATTTAGAAGTGATTAAACAAAAGTTATCTGATGAACAATTAAAATTTTACTTTTCCAATATCTGTTACAAATTAACTCCACTAGGAGAAAGTGTACTTAAGAAATGCCCTGACATTGGGGAGTTCCATAATAGTTATTACCGTTATGCCTTTGATCTGTCAATTGATGAGTATTACTATTTAAGACTTATTAAACCCGAATTACCCACTAATGACCTCATCCGTTTACTCATCAATGCCGCTAAAGAAAGAAAACCAAGTATTTTCACTTGGCCAACTATTTCTAATGAAAAAACTGAAATAGTTGAAAAAGTTGAAGAAGTACAAGAAGTAGAAGAAGTAAAAGAAATAGAAAAAATAGAAGTTATTGAAGAAGTTAAAGAAGAACCAATTAAAGAAAATATAGAAGAAGAAAAACGAAGTGGTACGGATGAATTATCGTTTGAAGCGATAATTAAAAAATATCAAGATAGTGGGGATAAGATGAGTTTAAAAGTAAGTGATGAGGAATTCTTTAACATTGTGTTTAGAAAACGTGAGACAGAAAAATTAGAAGATAAACCAGAAACTAAGGTTGAAGTCGCAGAACCTGAACCAGTAATAATTGCTGAAGAAGTAGTACATGAAGAAGTAGTACATGAAGAAGTAACTTTAGAACCAGAAGTAGAAGTAAAGAAAGAAGTAGAATTACCACCTATAAAGTTTAAAGAAGAGAAAGCGCATGAAGAACCTCATAGAGATTTTGATGAAAGAATGATTATAGAAGATATTCCTCTTCATGTCCCTTTCTTACTTAATTTCATCATATCAAGCATCATATGTATAATTATTATTTTATGTTACTTTTTGTTTTTCACATGATGGAAGCTAGGAGGTAAATACATGAAGAAAATCATTAAAGCATTAATTTTTGTAGTAATGATAAGCTTCCTTGGTTTAAGTGGGGTTATACAAGCTCAAGCTGAAGAACCCTTCGAAATCGAAGGTTTAGAAAATATACCTAATCAGTTTGAAGCAGGTACATATCCTAGCGAAGATGTATTTGTACAAGGGTTAGCGATTTATAATCATGATGGCACTTTAGTGAAAGAAACATTATTAGTGGATTTATTGAATGTAGATTTCGATCGTGTTGGAAAATATGAGGTAATCTATTACTTTATGTATGTAGATAGTTTAGGTAATGAACAACGATTTGAAATAGCGAGATTGCCTATTACTATCGTTGACACCACTAAGCCAGTACTACATGGTGTAAAAACTATTGAGGTAACCCAAAACCAAACAGCACCTATTGATTTTCTTCAAGGCGTTAGTGCGACGGACAATGATAAAGGTAGTATTTTAGATATCAAAGTCTTTCATCAGGGGGTGGACTTAACCAAGACTGGTTTATATCCAATTAGTTATTTTGTGAGTGATAATTCTGGTAATTATACCACTGCCAAGACTTATGTATATGTAAAACCACCCAAAGAAGATCCTTCTAAACCTAGGATTGAAGTCGCAGTCGAAAACATTTATCTCCAAATTGGTACGGTAAATCCCCATGTATATTATAAAAGTGTTGTCAAAGCATATGATGGTTCAACGGATATTACGGAGTTTGTCCAATATGATGATAGTAATGTTGATTATAATAAGTTAGGAACTTATCAAGTGATTTTCATCGTCTTCGATACCGATGGTAATTTCGATGTTAAAACAGTAAATGTCAATATTGTGAACGACATAACACCACCATATTTTATTAATCTACCTGAAGTTATAACTGTGACGATTAACACTACAGATTTACTAAAAGGCATTAGGGCTTATGATGAAGTATGTGGTGATGTAACGGACCGCATTAGGGTTTATGGTACTATCGATTATACTAAAGAAGGCTATTATAATGTTGTCTTTGAGGCTAGTGATCCTAATGGTAATATTATTCAAAAACATGTGACAGTGCACGTGACTGATAATGTACCCCCTGTTATCGAAGCACCAGATAGTATCTACTTAAAGAAAAATGGCACATTAAACATTGCTGATCAAATTAAGGTTACTGATAATTATGATAAAGATGTGAGTTTCACCATCAATATGGATGGACTAGATGCTACCAAAGAGGGAGCTTATTTCATTACAATTAATGCGAAGGACAAGCATAATAATACTGCTTCTAAGACCATTACGGTTTATGTTTATAGTACAGAGCCTAATAATTTATTAGAAAATCCGATCATTGTAGGTTCTGTCGTTGCGGTCTTTGTCTCAAGTATTACTAATTTGTTTTCTTTCTTGATCTTTAGAAAAAAAATATTCAAGAAGACGAAGAGTATATTTTCAAAGTAAGTAAAAAGACGAGGGAAACCACGTCTTTTTTAATAAACCACTTAGTACATGATCATATAACCAATTATAAAGTTTATCGGCTAGTTCTTTCGGTTTAATGGGAGTTTGATTATTAGTTATCATCGAAAATATGTAATACATGTAAGATGGATGATATACATTTCTCATAAAAAAATATTTTGCTTTTATAGCGAACAAATTCATATCTTTTAACTTATTGGTAGATTTTACCAATTAAATCTATCATAAAATTTAAAGTTGATTTTTTCACATGTTGTGCTATAATATTAAATAATCTTAGGCTATGTCAGATATAATTTCCACTAGTTAACATTTTTCAACAATTTTCAATTATATAGTGAAAAAAATACGCAAGGTTGCGTCAATAATTATGTGTAAATGATTTTATAGGAAATCATCCTGTTGTTTAGTAC
>JAAZCR010000083.1 GCA_012513195.1 Bacilli bacterium
CAATTAACACAATTGTGTTGGCTTTCTTTGCGGTTATTTTTGGAGTTATTTTTGGTGTTGTTATCTCACTAATGCGAATCAGCAATTCGCAAGTTCTTAAAATTGTTTCAGCTAGTTATGTGGAGTTTATACGAGGAACACCACTTCTTGTTCAGTTATACATCATCTATTATGGTTTACCGATGTTGGGTATTAGATTTTTTGATATCCGTCTACCTCTTATTGGAACGATTCCAGGTGATTTTATTGCGGGTATTGTCACTTTATCGATAAATAGTGCTGCTTATGTTTCAGAGATTATTCGGGCAGGAATCCAAGCTGTAGATAAAGGGCAAATGGAAGCGAGCCGTTCCTTAGGGTTAACATATGCTACCTCAATGCGATATGTCATTTTCCCGCAAGCGTTAAAAAATATTCTACCAGCTTTAGGTAATGAGTTCATTGTTGTAATAAAAGAATCATCGATTGTATCTGTTATCGGAATTGCGGATTTAATGTATAAAGCTGATACCGTAAGGACTAACACTTTCCAACCTTTTGAACCATTAATTTTTGCGGCTCTTATATATTTTATACTTACCTTTGGTTTATCAAAACTATTAGGAATAATTGAAAAAAGGATGAAGATAAGTGATTCAAGTTCGTGATTTATACAAACAATTTGGCAAAAATGAGGTTTTAAAAGGTATTAATTTAGATATCAAGCAAGGGGAAGTAGTAGTTATAATTGGTCCTAGTGGTTCAGGTAAGAGTACCTTACTCCGCTGTCTAAACTTAATTGAAATGCCTACAAGTGGTGATATCTTCTTTCAAGGGCAATCGATTTTAGATAAGAAGACCAATATTAATAAAGTACGCGAGCAAATTGGCATGGTCTTCCAACAATTCAATCTCTTTCCACATATGACTGTTCTCGATAATATTACTTTTGCCCCTCGAAAACTATTAAAACTTAGCAAAGAAGAAGCATATCAATTAGCAGTAAAACTGTTAAAGAAGATAAATTTGGAACAAAAGATCGATGCTTACCCTAGTAGTTTATCGGGTGGACAAAAACAACGGATTGCGATTGTTAGAGCCCTCGCGATGAATCCTAAGGTAATGCTGTTTGATGAACCTACTAGCGCATTAGATCCCGAAATGGTTGGTGAAGTATTAGCAGTTATGAAACAATTAGCCTTAGAAGGTATGACCATGGTAGTTGTAACCCATGAAATGGGATTCGCCCGTGAAGTAGGTAGTCGTGTCCTCTTTATGGATGAGGGACAAATTATTGAAGAAGGTACACCCCAAGAAATCTTTACTAATCCTAAACATCCCAGAACGCGTGAATTTTTAAGTAAAGTCCTCTAATTCTTAACATTGGAGGATTTTTTCTTTATTAATTGATAGGCTTTAATCTTTAATAATTAAGGGAATTGTAGTAAAATAATGGTAATTAAAGGTTAGAGGTGAAACCATGAATCAAGAAACAATAGAACTGTTTAAAACACTAACATCACTTCATGCTGCTCCAGGTTATGAAACAGAAGTGCGGCGGTTCATGAAGGAACAATTAAGTCTTTATGCTGATGAAATTATCTATGATAAACTTGGTAGTATCTTTGGGGTTAAACATGGTGACCCAAATGGACCACGAGTTATGGTTAGTGGTCATATGGATGAAGTAGCCTTCATGGTTACCAGAATTACCAAAAATGGGATGTTAAAGTTTCAACCATTAGGTGGTTGGAGTCCCTATGTCTTACAAGCACAAAAACTTGTAGTACATACCAAAAATGGGCCAATATATGGTATTGTTGCTAGTACTCCACCTCATTTAGGTGGGGGTGAAAAGCCAGATATCAAAGATATGTTAATCGATATTGGTGCAGATAGCGAAGAACATGCGATAGAATTAGGTGTACAACCCGGTTGTTTTGTGACTCCTTACATGGATTTTTCATTTACTGCTGATAAGAAAAAGATTATTGCTAAGGCGTGGGATAATCGTTATGGTTGCGGTTTAGCAATCGAACTCTTAAAAGAATTAAAGGATAAGAAGTTACCAAATACCCTTTATAGTGGTGCTACAGTACAAGAAGAAGTAGGATTAAGAGGGGCAGAAACAGCTGCCAATCTCATTAAACCACATATTTTCTTTGCTTTAGATGCTTCACCAGCTAATGATATTACTGGTGATAAAAATGAATTTGGGCATATAGGTAAAGGCGTACTTTTACGTATTTTAGATCGTAGTTATATTACTCACCGTGGTATGCGGGAATTCATGCTTGATATGGCGGAAAAACATAAGATTCCTTATCAATTCTTTGTGTCCCAAGGTGGGACAGACGCAGGGAAAGTCCATTTACATGGTGAAGGAGTACCATCTATCTTAATTGGTATTTGCGCACGTTATATCCATTCCCATGCTGCCATGATTCATATTGATGACTATGCTGCCGCAAAAGAAATGCTAATAAAATTAGTTGAAGCGATGGATATAACTACTTATAAAACAATTATTGAAAATGCCTAATGTAAAAATAATTGTCGGTAGTACTAATCATGTAAAAGTTCAAGCCATCGCTAACGTCTTCGCAAATTATGAAGTGACGGGAATGGAGATAGATAGTAAAGTATCTGCCCAACCAATGACGGACCAAGAAACGATTAAAGGCGCAATCAATCGAGCCATTGGAGCTAAACGTTACGGCGATATTGGGATTGGCTTAGAAGGTGGCGTTCAACAAACCATGTACGGTTTGTTATTAGTTAACTATGGAGCTTTAGTTGATGAGGAATATAATTTATATATAGCTGGGGGGGCACGAATACTCCTACCTAATGATGTCGCCAAGGAAATATATTTAGGTAAAGAACTTGGTGATATCATGGACCAATATTGTCATAAAATAGGTGTTAAACATGATGAGGGAGCTGTGGGAGTATTCACGAACAATTTCGTGAAACGACAAGAAATGTTTGAACATATTGGTAAATTATTATATGGACAGATGTTATGTAAACAAAATGCAGTTAAATTATTTGAGCATGGTGAGGTGATAAAATGATTCAGTTAGAATCTATTGAGCAATTTAATGAGTTAAAAAATGGTCATACAGTATTCATGTTTAGCGCCAATTGGTGTCCCGACTGTCACTTTATAAAACCACATATGCCAGAGATTGAAGAAATGTTTCCTGAATTAACTTTCGTGGAAGTAGATCGTGATAAATTCCTTGATTTATGTATGGAAAACAGTATTTATGGTATCCCCAGTTTTTTAGTTTTTAAAGAAGGTCAATTAGTTGGTTCATTTGTAAGTAGATTTAGAAAAACCAAACAAGAAGTAGTTCAATTTTTAAACTCAATTAAATAATTTGAGGGTCAGATATATCTGACCCTTTTGTTATTAGTAATTTGTGTTTTTTGGTGATAATTTTGTAAAAATATGATAAAATTAATGTAATACCTCGAGTATTATGATGGGTGATAATATGAGTGATATGAAGGAAAAAATCACAACGGTAACACGGCGTAATCGGGATAAGTTTAGAAGACCATTAATCACTGATGATGACTTCAAAGAAGATACTGAAGTCTATTTAAGTGTGGTTAAAAATAAAACGAAAAAGAGCAACTCTGAACCACAACAAAGTAGTAAAATGCATTATTTCCTTTCGCCCATGCGTGGTAAAGTGCCTGACCGCTCTTCTTTCCCGGTTTATAGTAGTAAAGATATCGATAAGCAATATGGCTTTTTACGTCAAGATGGTAATAAAGCTATTAAAAAATCAGCAAAAGATGAATATCCTGAGTTTAAAGATCGCCTTTTTAATAATCAAATACGACGTGAAATCTTGAATAAAAACTTAAAAGAAATGAATGAAGAAAAAGATGAAGTGGTATTACCAGAACCACCAAAAAAGATGCCAGAGCCTTTTACCCCGCAAATTGAAAAGGAACAGCCCATCAACATTATTTATGAAGAGGAAATCGATTTTGAAGCAGATCAAAAAACAATGACTTCTTATGAAGAAGATTATCGCAATTCTTTCTTTAGAGATTACGAACGTATCAGATCGCAATTCGAGGATAATACATATACAAATGTTACGAGTTATGAAGACATCGAAAAACAAAAGAAAGTAGCTGAAATTAAAGAATTATTTAAAGATGAACTAGAAGAAGATAGCGACTTTTTGTTTGAAGATGAAATAGTAATTAAACCAGAACCCATAAAGTATGAAAACAAGTATGATAATTATAATACGCCACCAATAGAAAAACGATTTGGTGATAGGTTTACTAATTTACAACAGGAGTTACAGAAAGAAATCAACAACAAGAATAGTACTTTCGTAAAAGATATCACCCAATATAAACTAC
>JAAZCR010000084.1 GCA_012513195.1 Bacilli bacterium
GGTTGACACAATTCCACCACAAATTGAAAATCTCCATGACTTGATTATTGAAGTTAATACGAATCTCAACAACTATGATTTTTGGCAAGATATCATCGTAAAAGATAATAGTAATGGTTATATCAGCAAGGAGATTGACCGCAGTAAACTAAATATTGGCATTATTGGTGAGTACGAGATAACTTATATTGTTCGTGATGAAGCTAAGAATGAAACACGAAAAAATGTTAAAGTTAAAGTCGTGGATACCAAAGCGCCTGAAATTAAGTACACCAAAGATTTAAAATTTTTAGTTAATACGCAATTAACTAAGTGGATGTTCATTGAACATCTCCAAGTATATGATAATTATGATAAACATCTTACCATAAATGATATTGAAGTGTACTACGATCATATAGATGTGACTAAACCTGGTATATATCCAGTAATGTATTTTTTATCGGATTCAAGTGGCAACTATGATACCAAAATGATTAATGTTCGTATCTATGATGAAGATTATCCCGTAATCATAAATGCGACAAATATTCGTGTTCCTGTTGGGACAACCTCGGTTGATTATCTAGCTAATGTCAGTTGTATTGATGAAACTGATGGCAATTTGACGGACAAAATTATTGTTAATGATAAGTTGGTTAATTTAAATAAAGTGGGAACGTATCCGCTACAATACTCTGTATTTGATTCTAGCGGTAATTATACAGTTGTAGTAGTTTATGTTATAGTTTATGATGCTGATTTGCCAATCATTTCCGGGCTTAAAGATCTTACCATTGAAGTAAATTTAACATATGATGAAACTTTCTTTTTAAAGGATATTACTGCTTACGATAATATTGATGGTGATATTACTAATTGGGTAACTGTCGATTTATCTAAATTAGACACAACCAAATTAGGCACTTATGAGATAACCTATACTGTCATCGATTCTAGTAACAATAAAGTTACAGAAAAAGTAATGGTTACGGTAGTTGATACGACACCACCAGAGATAATAGGTGTTAAAGATGTTACTATTAAACTTAATGAAGAATTTGATGTCGAGAAGTTTAAAGATGGAATAAAAGTTTATGATAATTATGATGGTGAAATAACTGATTTTATTGTTAAGGGTTTTATAGATACAAGTAAGGTGGGGAATTATACACTTACCATTGAAGCAAAGGATTCACATGGAAACAAAAAAGTAGTAACATGTAAATTGATTGTTGAACCATTAGATACAAAGAAAGAAAGATTTAATGATAAAGATTTGGGTTTATATGTAGTGGGGGGAATGGGATTCTTATTACTTTTTACAGGATTCTTAGGTTATCGCACGAGGAAACGTCATAAGAATAATACATTATAATTAATATTTGGGACAAAATATGGTATAATAGGTTGGATAAAGTCAAATAATAGGTGATACTATGACAAAAAAAGTAATACTCGGACTAAGTGGTGGTGTTGATTCTTCCGTTAGTGCGTATATATTATTAGAACAAGGTTATGATGTTGAATCTGTATTTATGCGTAACTGGGATTCCGCTGTTAATAATGACATTTTAGGTAATCCCACTAAAGATGATCCAATTTGTCCTCAAGAAGTAGATTATCAAGATGCGCTTAAAGTAGCGAATAAGTTAGGTATAAAATTTCATCGGGTCGATTTCGTGAAAGAATATTGGGATCGCGTCTTTACTTATTTTCTCGATGAATATAAGAAAGGTCGTACTCCTAATCCTGATATTCTTTGTAATAAAGAAATCAAGTTTAAAGCCTTTTTAGAATATGCAGAAAAACTAAATTGTGATTACATTGCGATGGGACATTACGCCCGTGTACGCGTAGAAAATGATGAAGCCTTTTTACTTCGTGGTGTAGATCAAAATAAAGATCAAACATATTTCCTTTGTCAACTCAATCAAGCACAACTTAAACGGTCGCTTTTCCCTATAGGTCACTTAACGAAAAGAGAAGTAAGAGAAATTGCGAAGAAAGCTGATTTACCAACGGCGGAGAAAAAAGATTCTACTGGTATATGTTTCATTGGTGAAAGGGAGTTTTCTAAGTTTTTACAAAACTATTTACCTGCCCAACCCGGTTTAATGATGACTTTTGATGGTGAAGTAGTAGGAAAACATAATGGCTTAATGCTTTATACGATTGGTCAACGGAAAGGATTAGGCATTGGTGGTAGGGGCGATGCTTTGTTTGTATTAGGAAAGAACTTAAAAGATAACATCTTATATGTTGGTCAAGGATTTGAAAATCCTTATCTTTATTCCGACTCTTGTATTGTGACTGATGTCAACTGGATTAGTCCTCATCGTTTCAATGATGAGTTAACTTGCACAGCAAAGTTTAGATATCGTCAAAAGGATGTTAATGTGACATTAAAATGGCTAGATGATACTACCTTGAAAGTAGAATTTGGTGAATTAGTGCGGGCGGTCACACCAGGACAAGCAGCTGTCTTTTATGATGGTGAAGTGTGTCTTGGTGGTGGTTTCATCGACAGTGCGTATTATCAAGGAGAAAAACGCATGTATTAGATTTGAGGTGTAGTTAATGGATTATGTCCTAACGGGTATCTATAAGAAGCAAGTGTTTTATAATGCTGATAATAGTTATCATGTCGCAAAGGTTATTGTCAAAGACAGTAACATCCCTCAATATGAACAGTTCTTAAATAAAGATGGCACGATTACAGTTATCGGTTATTTTCCTGAACTTATAATAGATGAAATATATCGGTTTGTTGGAAACATCGTTAATAATAATTATGGAACGCAATTTGATGTCAAAGATTTTGAACTAGTTCAAGAGAAAGATGAAGAGAGTTTGATAAAGTTTCTTTCTAGTAGTCTATTCAAAGGAATTGGAAAGAAAACAGCCACGAAAATTGTCGACATTTTAGGCACTGATTGTATCGACAAAATTGTTAATGATATGACGGTATTAGATTTAGTGCCTGGATTAAATGATCAGAAAAAGACGTTAATTTATGAAGTGCTCCAACAAAACTATCAGTCTCAAAAAATTATGCACTTTTTATTAAAAAATGGTTTTGGTACCCGTTTAGCGACAAAGATTTATAAATGTTATA
>JAAZCR010000085.1 GCA_012513195.1 Bacilli bacterium
CTAATAGTTCATAAACTTAGTAAACTAATTAAACATAAAAAACCTGGTCTAAGCAGATCTGCTTAGACCAAGTCTATCAGGTTATTGGAAATTATTCACCAACACTATTTGACAAAGAGCCAAAAGAATTAGGATAGTGTGAATCTACCCTAATTCTTTCTATTTTACTCCTTATTCACTTAATTAGATTTTTTAAGACAGAAGAAGGAAATCCTTAAGTTTAATTCTTCATTACATGCCATATCATTGTATGGTGTATCGGACATATAAATTATTCTACTTTTATCTGATGCATCCCATCCTGCTACACCGCTCTCGTTGTTATCATTTATCGTACCCCACCATCCTAAAGTTCCACCGTAACGGATACTTATAGAAGGATCAAGGAGTTTAATATTACCAACATCATTAAATCTGCTACTTCCAGGATTACCTGTATATGAAGCATTACCAATTATGTGCCCATCCAACGTTTCAAAGCCAATAATATCAAGTTTTATTCTCTTGATATAAAGACTTTCACAGTATAAAGTTGCATCAAGGCTAGTATTTACTAACTTGGGAATATACTCTCCGTTAGCTTTATTTCCTGTTTTAACAACTATTCCAGTAATAATTACAAAATTATTGGTATTAGCTGCAAAATCATTTGTAGGATTTTCACTGATATACTCTACATAATTACTATATGTTTTATTATAAATTGCCATACCTGTCTCATTGGTATCGTCATAGGAACCACGCCAATATAAATGACCACCTGATTTAATTTCTTTTGTAGGATTATAAAGTTTTATTTTGTCTACATCATTAAATCTTTTTCCACATGGTGTTCCATTATAAACAGCAAATCCATACAGGTATTCAGTACCATTTAACTCAACTTTAACTCCTAAAACATCGAATGTTACATATCCAACATCTGTACCTTCACAATATAGGTTTGCCTTAAATTGGGTCTTTCCTAACTCAGGATATCTTACACTATCACTTGCATTATTTCCTGTGGAAACGATAATTCCCGTGATTGATATGATTTGATATTCGTTTCTTGCTAAATCATCCCTTGGATTTTTTGGCATATAAGTGACATCATATCCTGGAATTCCATTGTGAACTGCTATACCACTTTCGTTATTATCATCATAAGTTCCGAACCAATGTAATATACCACCATAGAGAATATATTTATTAGAATTCCTTAAATGTACATTAGCAACATCATTAAATCTTTTACCTATTAAATTCCCTGTATAATATGCTGTACCCATAACATATTCTTTGCCTTCATATTTTACAAGTTGTCCAATAACGTTAAAAGTAATTGTATCAATCTTAGTGCTTTCACAATATAAATCAGCTGTGAATGTCATTTCAATTACATTTGCAAATGGCTTATAGACAACTGGATTAACATCAAATCTAGCTTCAATAGTTGTGTTTTTAACTACCGTATGTTTATAATTTAATTCCTTACTTAATAATTCCCCATCTTCAAACCAACCAGCAAAATAGTAATTGGGACTAGGTTTGACTACTAATTCTATTTCATCACCTGCTTCATATTTATCTTTGGGGTTCTTAATCTCATAAGTACCACCTTGTGATGAAATTACATTGACTGCATATCTATCAAAGGTAGCATACAGCCTTTTGATTCACATAGTCTTCATACTTTTTGGCAAGGTTTGCATCAACAAAATATAATAAAGTTGAAATTGATACTGCTCCACCTCTTGTCAAGCGAACTGGAATAGCATTTTCCTCTTTGATACTTTTTGACCAGTATTGAATAGCATTACTTACATCACTAGGAGATGTCGCAAGTCCACCTTCACCACCATAATAATAATTATAAAATGAAGCATAAGTTTCAGAATTATGCCACGATAAGGTTTCAGATAATGATATGTTTAGCCCTGTTGTTGTTTGAATTATCGCATTAAATAGTTCTCCACCTACAGCCCTAGAAAAAGCTGACTTCACACCAATGGCTAAATTTTCATCATTAGTGGAAATTGTGTAAAATGCACGATATCTACCACCTGTAGTTACACCTAATATTGCATGTGTTCCATAGTAATTGTATATATACTCTATTAATTGTTGTTCATTCATATAACGTGTAGCGTTTGATTGTCTTCTGATATCTTCGAGGAATGATTTTGATAAACAACCTGCGATTGCATCAACACCACTGAAATCGTCTACAACGAAGTCTCTGTATGTAACATCATAGATATATGATAATGTATTTTTTTCTTCATATTTACGATAATCAACATTAGCATCAAAAGAGAAGGTTTTCTTTAATGAACCTAATAATTGTGTTGATTTTTCTGATGCATATTCTATATTGACGGCTGTTTTTGTGAGGAACTCGTCAATAGATGAATAGTTTATTGCCGACCCTGTTGCACTACTATTTTGTGGATTTCTAAATGTTCCAATTGATAATAACTTTGAGATATCAAGAACTGATTTTGTTGAAGCATAGTTAGCTAAATCAAGATAATCATGCTCATAAAGATTATATCCTCTACCAATTGATAAATTCATTAATCTTTGAACGGTCTCATAGTCAACGGTTTTTGCAATATAATTATATTCATAAACCTCTGACCAATTTGATTCACCATATTCGCCATAAGCATTGGCTTTAATCTTGATTTTTATCGTTCCTGAGTAATTTATAACATAATTAAACACTTTGTTTGCCTAGTTTCATATGTGTAATCATCATCAATTGATACTGTATATACATCAGCTGTTTCCACTGGATCCCAAAAATAAAATCGGAATCAACATAAACATTCATTGGTTTTTGATGTTTTTTATAATAATTTTGCCCTTGTGGTGCTGTGTAATAAAAGGTTTGTTCTGCTGAATATTCAGAGTCTGTTGAATAAAGTGATCGACCTAAAGCTTTTACACTAAATTTAAAATTAGTGGATTCTTCAAATGATACAACATAATTAATATCATTTACCTTACCTTTTTCTTCACCATTAATTTTAACTATATATCCATCAGAATTTGGCACTGAATCCCACGACACTGTCTTTGTTTCATCATTATAACGGATATTAGTTGGTGGTTCCAATTGAGTTACTCTAAAATAATCGCAACCAAATAACGACAAAACTACTAAAAAAAGGAATAAAATACCTTTTTTCTCACAAGTTTACCCCCTTAATTAAATTTACTTAATTGACTTTATTCTATATTGAACTCCCCTCAGATATGATTATATAAATACTCTAAACTGAAATAAGCAAAATACCTTGGATACCCTAATCATATCACTGGTGAGACAATAACCAAAACATATACTTTTTTATAATATCTTAATACTTATCACATGATACATCTATGTTATGTGTAATGAGATTAAAGACAAGATGTATGATTAATCAAATAAATATCCAATAACTATTATACTTTTTGATATTACTATAATATAAAAGTAAATAAGCAATAAAAATGATTTGAAACAGAGTGCGTAATACACTAAAATGTTCAAATCATTTATCAATTACAAGTCAAATAAATATAAAAAAACAATTAAATAAGTCCCTCCCACAATTATACTCATACTATACTAAATCAGTTTCTGTAAGCAATATTGGTAGTCATTATAATTAAACTTATGAACGTCAATTACATATATATATATTTAAAAAATTACATCATAACTCATGTAAAATGTCTACTAGGTATTCCATCATTACTTTACATATTTTTTCAAAAGTATAACGCCATAAATCTTAATTATTAAAAAAACAGGTAGTAAAATATGCTACCTGTTACTTATTATCTTCATCTTCTATATGGATTATTTTCTACCTTTGATTGTTCACAAGCCCAGATAATAAAGATTACTATCCCTACGAGTGGAATAAAATTTATTAAGACATACCAACCACTTCGTCCGGTATCATGGAGTCTTCTAACCGCAAGAGCCAAACGAGGAATGAAGGTGGCTAGGGAGTAAAAATACATTAAAGGACTATAAATGTATGAAATCGCAATTCCAAATATAATATCAAATAAGACTGCGAACCAAAACTCAGCTATTGTGCTTCGCCCTTCGAAATCAACATAACGACGCTACATATCTAAGTAAGCATCAAAACCACGTTTTTCGTCACTTGGTTTGGTTTCATTAGTGTTTGATGTACTTGAAGTAGGTGACGGTTCAACTGGTCTCAAAACACTACCTTCAGGCTTTGGTGTTTCGGTTTCATTTTCTTGATTATTATAATTATACTCTGTATTAAAGGCACCGCAATGTTTACAGTACTTATCATTTTGACTTATCTCATAACCACAATAACGACATTTCATAATATAACACCCACTCTTTCTAAGATATATACCATTTAACAAATCTATTATATTAATTATTAATCGATCTCAACCCAATTATATTCACTTATTAATTTTTGACCATGATAATGTTTGTATATTTCACTAATACCGATGATTAAATAGAAATATACACCAAAAAAGTGTAAATCGAAACTAACATCAAATAGTTGATGCGTAAGTGCTCCAACTATACTTGCCAATGCAAAATTCACAAACGCATCTTTAGTAAATAACACCTTAACCCAACCACGAACGATGAATGCGAAAATCAAAAATCCAATAATACCTAAAGATGCGAGGATTTGTAAGATGAAATTATGATAATAGATGGATGGACTATCGAGGATCTCTCTTATCAAATATTTACTAGATTTAATCCCCTGTCCAATTATTGGTCTTTCTAGAAATGTTTTCCAAGCTAGTTCGTATAATTCTAAGCGACCACTCTCACTAAACAATCTTTCGATTATTCTACTTAATATATTATTATCAAAAACCTTCAATAAGATAATTGTGATTATTGCCACTATCATTAAGAAAGCTCCAAGTTTGAGGAATTCTTTTCTTCTAAGAATAATTAAGATTACTAAACTAACGGCGACACCTAAATAAGCACCCCTAGATAGTGTTAAAAATAAACCAATAATCGCGATAACATCAATGGGAATAAACCACTTATGCTCACAGAATTCACGATACTTCATAAGCATAATCGGAATTAAAAAGACATAGATTACCGCAAGTAGATTAGAAAAACTCCAACCTAAGTGGATATAATCTTTCTCAGTTAATACATTCATAATTCCATTCTCACAATAAACCACAAAAATCTCTAATGATAAAGTAAAAAGCAAAAATGATGCTACCTTCGAGAAAGTATTAAAATCGTTTTTATCTAATTTAAGCTTACTATTAGTGATAATGAAATATACTAAGTAACCTTCTAGAATTCCTACTAACCCCTTGTAGCCATCAAGTAGAACTGGAGTCCAGATAAGTGATAAAACATTATAGAAGAAATAGATAATTAATGGTACTAATACTTGACCAATAACTATGGTCTTCTCTTTAATAATATTTAGTAGTATATATCCTAATAGAAAAAGGATGAGAATATATTCTAATTTAAAAATATCTGTCTTAACAGAAATCGCCATATTCGCAAATAGAATTAACCCTATCAATTTCTTGATATCTTGTTGTATCAAGAAATAAAGAAAAAGTAAGGGAAAAATGATAAAGGCTAAGATAGGACTTAGATCCTTACTTAACCAGATTAAAAATGTTAAAATCGCAAGACTAAAATAAAACACATCATTTTTACTAATTACCTTTTTCATAAGGTACCTCATTATATCGTAAGTATCGTAATAAAAATCTAATAACTATAAAGATTAGCGCTGGGAAAACATTAATTGTCATTATAATTAGTAAATCTATTTTCATAAAGTAAAGAATTAGAGACATTACTATTGAAATAAGTAGATATAGATAAGAAAGAACTGGTAATTTAGGAAGTTTATCAAAGCGTGCTTTGATTTGAAGATTGAAAGCTATACACATAAACATGACCGTATTTAAGGTAGATAACTTAAATAATCCATGTTCAAAGAATTGTC
>JAAZCR010000086.1 GCA_012513195.1 Bacilli bacterium
GTAATACTGTTAAACTCTTTAGTATTCTGTTGCACTCCTTGTTTACGTAATTCAACCTTTGCATTATTAATATGTTCATCTATTTCTTTTTCCAATTCTTGTATTTTTGACTTTATTCTATCCAGTTCTATTTTATCATCAAATAAATCAATATGTTCTTTTCCTAAAATATATCCATCAATATCTCCATTTGGATTATAATTATTTATCCTTAGATTTTCATCAACATAATCACTATTAAATACATGAAAAATTAGTCCTGTGTTGTTATTGATAATGGGAATTTTATTCTTATTAAGAGTAATTGAAAGTTCTTTTGCAGTCTGAGATATTATTTTAAAGTTAAAATGCCCTGTTGATTGATCTAAATGTATTAAATCATCTGCATTGTCAATGTTATGATTAGGAGTTGCTAATCTAAATGCACGACTGATAAAAGATTTTCCTTCACCATTTGCACCATAAATAATAACTTTATTTGAGTCTAAATCTTGAGAAAAACATAAATCTTTATGAGGACCTATGTTCTTAATTTTAAGCTCAACCTCAAACTTTGACATACCCTCCCCCCATTAATTAAGAATTTATATTCTTCCTAAACTCAAATCATAATACATGAGTAACTTCTCATCTTCTTGGATTACACTCTCTGGTAATCGCTCTGCAACTTCCACTATCTTCTTATATTCTTTCTCAGCCCATAATCTCGCAAATCCTACTCTTATCGCTTCTGTTCTAAATACCTTTAATTTACCTTTACTATTTAAGTAACTTTCAAACTCTTTCCATAACTTCTTCTCTCTTAATTTTATTACATCTGATGCTTTCTTTACATCTGGTATGTACCATTTACCTTCTTCATCCTGTAAGAAGTTTTCTTCTAACAATTCTTGTAATTCTGGTCGCTTTTCATATTTATCCCATGTCTTTATCTCTTGCATAAACTTCGGTTGTAATTCTGCATATGTTTGTGGTGTCACTAATTGTTGATATAACCATGCAATGGCTGACTTCTCATTTGTCACAAATAATTCAAATTGAATAGGTTCAACATCATTCATGATTCTTGCTGTATCATATTCGTTTACTTGGTCTGATAAGAAATACATACCATCTCTCTGGATGAATCTTTCATCAAGTCCTCGATAAAAGTCAGTTGAATCTATTGGTACGGGTATTTCGTTCATGATGTGATATGCGACCATACGGTCATATAATAAGAAAGCTTGTCTTTCTGGGTTTATTTGTATTTTACCATTTTTCATTATAACTCTAGGTAATTTTTCTAAATGTTGGCGCACAAAACTCCATGCAGTTTCTTCACTACCCGCTTTTGCGATAAACTCACGTTTAAAACTTTCTTTCGGCTTATATGCTGAAATAATAAGGTCCTGCTTAACGGCCGACGTAGTCCTAACTTGATTAAAACTTCCTTGTTGTTTATCTAATGTACTTACATTAGCGATAATAAAACCAGCACGCATTAGTGACTCTTGAATTGCATTCCAGACTGAGGTTTGTGAATTATGGAATTCCACCGTCATCCAC
>JAAZCR010000087.1 GCA_012513195.1 Bacilli bacterium
GATTATATATTGATCATGAAAATGCCCGCTACTTAGCGGATAGGTTAGAAGAACTTCCAGGTTTTAAAGTCTATCGTGATCGTTTACAAATTAATATGGTATTTGTGACAATTGATGAAAAGATCAATTTTCCTAGTAACTTTTCAGAACTATTATTAAATAAAGGGATAAAAGTAGGCGGTTATCGCGGAAAAGAACTTAGGTTTGTAACTCATAATGATATTAGTAAGAATGATATTGATTATTTGATTAACTGTTTGAAAGAAATCCTTAACTAAAGGATTTCTTTTTTCGTAATTATTACTAAACTTTTCTAAGATCTAATATTTTATCTAAGATGTTTATATGGTAGAATTAAATTAATTAGAGAGGGGGAGTACCATTTGGCGAATGAACATAGTATCTTAACTATCAATGGTTTAAATAAATATTATGGTTCATTTCATGCTCTAAAAGATATCAACTTAACTATTGAAGAAGGAGAATTAGTCGCAATTCTAGGCGAATCAGGTAGCGGAAAGTCCACTTTACTTAATGTCATAAGTGGATTAGATACATTTGAAACTGGCGAGATCATCATAAATGGTGTGTCAACAAACAAGTTCACTCATAAAGAATGGGCTATTTACCGCAATCATTATGTTGGTTTTATTTTTCAAGAATATAATCTCATTGACCATTTAACAGTACTTGAAAATGTAGAATTACCATTACTCCTGCAAGGAGAAAAGGCAAATATTGCGCGTGAAAAAGCTAAAGAAAAATGCCGCTTATTAGGTTTAAGTAACCATATGCATAAACTTCCTAATAAACTTTCAGGTGGGCAGCAACAAAGAGTAGCGATTGCTCGTGCCTTAGTTACTGAACCAAAGGTCATTTTAGCAGATGAACCAACAGGAAACCTCGATAGTGAGAATGCGAGAATCATCTTAGATATCTTAAAAGTCCTTGCCAAGAACCATATCGTAGTTTTAGTAACTCATGATGAAGAATATGCCCAAGAATACGCAACCCGCATCGTTATTTTAGAAGATGGACGGATTGTTTCTGATACGCAAAATAAAAAAACTCGTTATGAAGTAAGCCAACCACTAAACTTGAAACGACCAAACATGAAACCTAAGGTGTTATGGAAGTTTGCGAAGAATAATCTCAAAAAAAGGTTATTACGCACTATATTTACAAGCATCACAATGTCCTTAGGATTAATTGCGATCTTCTTAATTATTTTTTTATTGAATGGAATTCGTACAGAAATAACGAGTTTATTAAGTAAATATTTACCTAAAGACCAATATATCGTTGAATCAATTATAAACACAGGTGAGTTAACAGATAGTGATGTAGAATTTATTTTAGGTCAAAATATTGTCGTTGATGCTTACTTTCCCTTTAGTTTACAACCTATAAAAAGTAATAAAGATGATGATGAATTTAGTAAAGAAAGGTTTTATCTACAAACTTTACCCTTAGATAGAAGTAATTTTGCGTTAAATCATCTCTTATATGGTGATTTCCCGGAAAATAATAAACAAGTAATAATTAGTAGAGGACTTGCGGAAAGCCTTCTCAATCATACAATTAAAGAAAAGGAAATTAATGAAGTACTAAAAAATATGCGTAAAGATCATTATTCTATCAACATTGAAAGAGTATCGGTTAGTCAAGAATTAAAAGAAGATTTTTTGGTTGTCGGCATTGTCAACCGTAATGATTATGCTGTTTACATGTTACACCCTAAGATGGAAGAACTACTAACTCATCTAACGGAAACAGATATTATCAGATTTTATTATTCAAATAAAGTTGTTGATCGTAGTAAATTTCATGTGTTTTTAAATACGACTGATGAAGATAAAATCATTGCCATGCAAAAAAAACTGGCAGAAAGAGATTTAGTTCTCACTAATCCAACTAAGCAATTATATCAATCAATTGATAGTTTCTTTGACACCGTTTTAACAATCTTAGTATCAACAGCTGGTGTATCTTTGGTAATTTCCGGTATTCTCGTTGGCTTGATGATATACATATCCGTACTAGAACGATTTAAAGAGATTGGCATTTTAACTGCGATAGGCGCTCGGCGCGGTAATATTAGAAGTTTATTCATCTTTGAATCAGCTTTTATCGGTTTCTTAAGTGCTTTTATAGCGCTAGTTATCTCTGTATTACTCGCTATGCTTATCAATATTATCTTTGACTCCACTATTGGAAGTCTCTTTGTGTTATATAATATACCTCTATTTGAAGAAGCTAAAATTCTTAAAATTGATGGCTTAACGATTATTGTAGTATATCTAATTGCGATTGGTTATGCGATTATCTGCGGTTTAATCCCCTCATATATGGCTTCTAGACTCCGAGCCATAGAGGCACTAAGGAGGGAATAATGTAATGATTAAATTAGTAGGAATACATAAAATCTATGAAGATGGTAACACGGGTTTTCTTGCCCTTAAAGACATCAATTTAGATTTTAAAGATGACCATTTTGTCTGTATTTTAGGTAAATCTGGTTCTGGAAAAACAACTTTACTCAATATCATTGGTGGTCTCGATAAACCCTCTAGTGGTCATATGGTAATCGATGGGGAGTTAACCACTAAATTTACTACGACGCAATGGGATTATTTTCGTAATTATAAAATAGGCTTTATCTTCCAAAACTTTAGTTTAATTGAACATTTAACAGTACTAGATAATGTTAAACTCGCCATTAAACTTCAAGGCATCAAGGAACAAGAAGCAAAAGAACGCACTCTAGCGATGCTCGAGAAAGTCCATCTAAAGAAACACGCTTATAAATTGCCAAAACAATTATCAGGTGGAGAACGACAACGAGTGGCCATTGCCCGTGCTCTAATTAATAATCCTGAAGTAATCTTGGCAGATGAACCTACTGGTAATCTTGATAAAAAGAATGCGGAAGAAATCCTTAAAATCCTAAAAGAAATTAGCAAAGAAAAACTGGTAATTATGGTTACACATAATAAACGCATTGCCTATAATTATGCTGACCGCATAATTGAGTTAAAAGATGGAGCGGTAATTAGTGATACCAAACCATATTTAAATGAAAAGGTGAGAATTACAAAACCAAATATCAAATATACGAAATACCGCTTTATTGATAAAGTTAAACATGCCTTACAAAATATAAAGATAAAAAAATGGCGCTCTTTTCTTATCTCTTTAGGACTAGCTATAGGAGTATCAAGTTTTATCTTAATTGATGGCATTTCTAATGGAATAAAAATTAACGTACAACGCTATTTACGTAATCAAATTAGTGGTGGGGATTTAACTTTAGTAGTATATCAAGCGGTTAATCCGACTGACATTATCGATATTATCAAAGATGAAGAAGAAGTAATTGGCGTACGCTTAAATCCTATTTATACAGAAGTACAGCGAATCAATGAAGTAAATATCGAATCTCAACCAATTTGGTTATCTTACAAATCCATAGATAATAGTGACTTGAATACGCGTCTATTTGGAAAACCGTATGCTGATGGACGATTCCCTAGTAAAGATTACGAAATCATGGTATCATATGATTTTGCGAATTCTCTCTTTAATTTATCAAGTATAGAGGAAATTTGGAAAAGATTAAAAGACGCTAAGATTAGCGTCGTTACAGGATACTATTATAATATTTCAGATAAGTATTTAAATGAAAACTGTTCTCTATTTAATTACTTTAATGAAAACATACCACCACAGGACTATGATGAATCGATATTGGGACCATATGAAGACCATATTATTAAGCAAAAAGAACTTTTTGGTGCTTTACTGCTTATATCTGAAACTCAAATCTATCTATGTGAAAATTATGACACCTTACCTAAATTCTATTCCAACCGTGCAAAGTATAAAGAGTTTACTGTTGTTGGGATTAATGAAGTTAGTTTAATCGATGAATCCTTTATAACAGAAACTGCTTTCTTTGAAACTTACAATAGTTTTGTTTTAGATAGTTATGGTAGTTTCGAAATTTATTTAACCGAAAAAGGGCAAAACAACACATATCCGATTAAAACTAGTTTGTCAGAAAAACTGCAAGGATATGACTTTTTCATATATGATAACCCTTCGTCAGGTCTTACCATTAATTTTCTTGAGATATTCCTTGGTATGTCCCAGTTCATTATCAGCATGATTCTCATCGTTTCTGTTGTTACTGCAGGGCTAATGTTACTGATGCTTCTAATGATTTCCGTCATTGAAAGAAGCAGGGAAATTGGCATTTTACGAGCATTAGGGGCAACGAGAAGCGACGTGATGAGTGTGTTTATCACCGAGAGTGGCGTGTTAGGATTTTTGGCTGGTATCTTAGGTATTATCCTGTCATTCATAATCAGCATCGTCGCTAATATCATCATTCGTTATAAATATAAGGATGTCCTGATGCGTATTTTCTATCGTACTGATATCAACATAGTTATTATAAAACCATTGTCTTGTGTGATTGCGGTAATTATCTGCATATTCTTAACTATGATGTTTGGTTTATTCCCTGCCATTAAAGCTAGTAAAAAAACACCAATAAACGCGCTAAAAAGATTATAAAAGAAAAATCGTGGAAACTTCCCACGATTTTTTTAATCTTTTTTCAAGATTTCAATATCATCGTCTTCATTTTTAAGTGAATCGACAACTTCTGGTGTTGGTAGCTCTTCATCTTCGAAAATAGCCCAGTCCATGTATTGCCGCTCAAGCGCATTTACTTCAGTTACTTTAAGAATATCAAAATTACGAGGAACAACGTACGTATTCGCAATCATATCATGAAAAGCGCGTTCCTCTTCATTGCTTAAGATCATAATTAGAATAGTTAATTGAACAGCAAAATTCAAGAAAATCCCTATCAAAGTAGAAATCAAGACATAATCTGTCTGAAAGGCAAGATATAATCCATAAGGTAGAACAGTGGTAAAAAACACTAGAATAAGACGAATATTCCTTAAAAGTAATTGTATAAAGGTGGGATTATGATAATCTAAACCAACCACTTTAAGTCCAACCATTAATTTACCAAGTGTACTACCTTTAGTAAAATAGGGTATCAAGGTATGGCAAATAAAAAATGTTGTAGGTTGAATAATTATTACGTAGATCATCACACTGTTTTGTGATATTAAGTTTAGATTGTTACTAATTATGAGAGCAATAATGTAAAGAATAAAACTTAAAAAAGCAGTTAGAATATTATCAATAATTGCGGCTCCGATTCTTTTTCCTCTAACATTGGGATACATACCTATCCTTCTCTCACTAATAATTATATACCTAATTATACAAGATAATAATCTATATTAGAAGTTTTAGAGATTCGAAAAGTAATAAATATTTAATATTTTTTTGGTATTATTGTCTATATATAATGAAAAATACCTATAAAGTAAACTCATGTAGTGTTTACTCTATAGGTATAATATCATTTTTCAGATTACTTTTTTGTAATGTAGAGAATACCAATCGTTCCTTTGCCACAATGGCTAGAAATAGTACAGCCTGCCACCGTTTCATAAAGATTTTCTATTTCTAGATTTTTACGTAATTCCGCTTTTAAATATTCCGCTGCTTCAAAATTCAAAGAATGAGTAACCATCACAAATTCAGGATCAAGGTTATCTTTGTCGCGATAAATTTTGTTAAGTAGTATTTCATATGCTTTTTTCTTACCAACGGGTTTTTCACCGACTTCCATGGCTCCATCTTTCATGTGAATGATTGGTTTAATCTTTAAGAGTGTACCGATGAAATTAGCGATACCCGAACATCTGCCACCTTTGTAAAGATACTCCATAGTATCAATCACAAAAGCAGTTTGCACCCGAGGGGCAATTACTCGTGCTTTGTCCGCTATTTCTTGAGCACTCAAACCCATTTTTGCCCATTGACTAGCTTTCATCGCCACAAGACCAACACCACTTGATAAGCTAAATGAATCAACAATATGAACTCTACCTTCTTCGAATTGTTGGCTAGCAAGGAATGATTGTTGGTAAGCACCTGATAATTTTGATGATACAGGTATATGGACAATTGAATAACCTTCATCGACATACTTCTTAAAGAATTCATAGTAGACTTCCGACGATGGCGTAGCTGTTTTGGGAATCATCCCTTTTTGCTCTACCAGTTCATATAATCTTTCTGTGGTTATATCAACTCGATCAAGATAAGTTTCTTCACCAAACATTACGTACAATGGAATCATTTTAATATTATACTTTTCTAATAATTCATCTGACAAATCACATGTACTGTCAGTGGTAATAATAACTTTATTCACTTTTACCCTCCAGTTGTAAAGTATTTGTTAAGTCTATTTTACTTAAAAATTGATTTAAAGTAAATAAAATTGACAGATAAAAATTAGAAGTCGTATTTCAAAATATGACATCTAGTAGTATAATTAATTTAAATAATGTTTGGGGTGAAAATATGTCAAAGTTACCGATATTATTCACAGAACGACTGATAATTAGACCACTAAGTATAAATGATGCTCAAGATATGTATGATTATTCCTATCGAGACAATGTAGGTCCTCGCGCAGGATGGAAACCCCATCAATCTATCGCTGACTCAGAAGCTGTAATTCGCAGCATGATAAATCAAACGATGACTGATACCAATATCGGCATTTTTGCCTTAGAATACCGAGAAAACAAAAAAATGATTGGCACAATTGGTGTTCATCGCTATGATAAAACAAATCTATCAGCAGAAGTTGGTTATGTTCTCCATCCAGATTATTGGTGTAAGGGGTTAATGGTGGAAGCACTCACTAAAGTTATTATGTGGTTGTTCGACCAAATGGGGCTTTATCGGATTGAGTGTAGTCATTTTGATTTTAATTATCAGTCTAAGCGCGTGATTGAAAAATGCGGATTTACTATTGAAGGTATTAGCCGAAAAAAGATTGTTTTATCAGATGGAAGTAGAGCAGATCTATACAATTATGCTATTCTTAGAGATGAGTATCTAAATAAACAACTACCATGGCAAAAGAAGAAGGAGTAGAGAATTATGATTAATCAAACTATACCATTAACTGATAATTACGAAGCTACCTTAACTACTTATGTACTTGATCAAGTTCTTGATGAGACGAGAAAATTACCAGCGGTGGTGATTTTTCCTGGTGGTGGTTATGGCATGGTATCACCACGAGAAGGCGAACCCATCGCTTGCGCTTTTATGAATGCATCTTACCATGCTTTTGTGGTTAAGTACCGCGTTAGTCCGCATGGATATCCCGCTCCTGTCCTTGATGGCTTAAAAGCATTAGAAATTATTGTAGAACATGCTGATGAATGGCATATTGATTTATCAAGGATCTTTTTCATAGGTAGTTCAGCAGGTGGTCATCTGGCAGCCTTGATGGCATTATATCACACTAATCCAACATTCTTATCCGATTTACCACAACCACTTATTAAACCTAAAGGATTAATTTTAAATTATCCTGTTATTACTTCAGGTGAATATGCCCACCAAGGATCTTTTCACAATCTCTTAGTTCATCATCCAGAATTAAGAGATAAGTTTTCTTTAGAAAAACATATCCACCCAGATTTTCCACCTACCTTTGTATGGCATACCGTAGAAGATGAACTGGTACCAATTGAAAATACCTTATTGCTCCTCAATGCATTAAGAAAAAATAATGTAATTTTTGAGGCCCATTTATATTCTTATGGGCCACATGGATTATCACTTGCGAATGAGTCCGTCTCCAATAGTAAAAGTTATATCGTCCCCCATGTACAAGGGTGGATTGATTTATGCATTGAATGGACAAAGGGGTTGAAATAGATGATTCTCGAAAAGAATAGTAAACTAATAATGATTGGCGACTCAATTACTGATACAGGTAGAGTACGACCAGTTGGTGAAGGTAGGAATGCCTTAGGTAATGGTTATGTCAATCTAGTAAATGCTTTTTTATATGCTTTTTATCCCGAATTAAACATTCGCGTTATCAATATGGGGATTTCTGGAAATACTAGCCGTGATTTGCGGGAACGTTGGCAAAATGATGTGTTGGATTTACAACCCGATTACGTTTCTGTGATGATTGGTGTAAATGATGTTTGGCGTCAATTTGATTTACCACAAATACCTGAATACCATGTATATGTCAATGAGTACCGTGATAATTTAGAATATATTATTAAACAAACTAAAGATAAAGTTAAACAAATGATTATCATAGCGCCGTTCTTTATTGAAATAAATCATGAAGACCGCATGCGTGCACTTTTGCTGGAGTATCAACAGATATGCAAAGAGTTAGCGGGAAAATATGACTTAATTTTTGTCGATTGTCAACAAGAATTTGACCATGTTCTTAATTACCATCATTCTTGTTTCTTAGCTTGGGATAGAGTTCACCCAGATACTACAGGACATCTATTAATCGCCAAAGCTTTTCTCAATGCTATAGGTTTTTCTTGGAAGTAAAAAACTCCTCCGCCATGATTTTTATCATGGCGAGGAGTTTTTATTCTTCTAATAAACGTTTTTCACCAGTGATTTCTTGAATGGGTTTAATGTTTTGCGTTACTTCTAAAGTTCCTACATAGTTGTTATCGTCATCTCTAACCGCAAAGTAGCGAATTAAGACATACATATCTTTCATTTTAATCCAGAAATCTTCGTGTTCTTTCTTACCACTTTTGAAATCTTCGAGGATTTTATTGACGATATGAACACTTTTTGGAGGATGGCAGTTTTGAACATTACGTCCAATCACCGCTTTTGTTCGCGCAAAGATCCGTTCTTTACCATGAGAAAGGTAACGAACGACATCATCTTTATCGATAAAGGTGATATCTAGTGGCAAGGTATTTAACATTAGTTCTAAATCTTTTAATTTGATAGTACCTGTTTCAAAGTGAATAACGCCATTTTCAAGGTTTGTTTCAGGTAGTTGTTCTTCATCTAATACTTTTTTGGGAATCCACTTTTCTGGTTTTTCGATGAAGGCATAACCAAACTCATCGCTTTCTTCTTGGATTTTCAACCATTCATCTTGGGTTAAGTACTCTTCTGCCATTGGAAGGAGAATCTCTTCTTCTTTAAACATCATTTCTTGGAGAGCACCTACCATCTGCTCAATTTTTTCTAATAAAATATTTTGTTCTAAGGTAAAAACATTTTGTATTAATTCTTTGATATATCCTCGTACTTCATCATCTTTTCCCCACATAACTTTTGTGGGACCATAGATGCCATATCTTTCTAAATAGGGAAAGAGGAGATGTTCTTTACGGGTGTAATGCTTATCAATTTGCCACAAATAAAGTAAATCATTCTTAAGTTTTTCGCGATTTTGATAAGTATCATTTTCTTTTAAGAGATCGACGTGGAAAGGGAACTTAACACTTAAAAAATTCTTAAGTGCTTGATTTTCTCTTAACATCGTATTAACAGGATGGCCTAGCGTGCTTCTTATGGGTGTAATACCATGGATTTCTTCAATAGAACCCCTAAAGACAGCGGAATGCACATCGCATAAGCGTTGTACTTCAGATACTGGCATTCCTTGGGCAATAAGTGCTTGTTCAAGTTGGGTAATTTCTTGAACACTAACACTACCGAATTCTCTTTCAAAATCTTGTTTTACAACATCAAAACTTTCTCCATTGTGGAGTCGTAATATTAACTCTTTGAGTTTTGCTTGTCTTTGTCCATTTATTTTGGAAAATTCTTCCCTGTTATTTATGAATTCGCTCATTTGATCACCTTCTAATTGATAGTCATTATCATTATATACAAAAACTACATAATGATAATTGACCAGTGTCAAATTTGCGAATCTTACAACTCATTGCGATAATAATGTGGTTTTTTATTGAAGAAGAAAACGCCAACCCCACGAATCCCTAAATGACTGCCAAGCGCACTGCCGATTTGATCAAGTATGAATAGTTTTTCGCTGATGCGTTCAACAATCAAATCCCGTAACTCATAAGCGAGTTCAATATCATCACCATGCATAATACCGATGATTTGATCTGGGAAATCCCTTATCCGTTCTTCTACTAGATTAGCGATATACTGTAAGGCTTTTCGCATATGCCGTACTTTATCGAATAAGTGAATTTGCCCATCCTGAACATCAAGAATAGGTTTCACCCGTAAGAGATTTCCTAGCATTGCGGCAGCTTTTGTTAAGCGACCGCCCTGAAAGAGATAGGTTAAATCATCAAGCGTGAAAATATGTTCTGCATTTTGGCTTAACTCGATGAGATTAGCGACAACCTCATCATAACTAAACCCCTCTTCAATCATATAAGCCCCTTGTAGAGCCATTAATCCCGCTACACCTGATCCCCCACGACTATCGATGACTGTTATTTTAGCATCAGGATAGTCTACTAGTAATTGGTTCTTGACAAGGGTAATGGTTTGGTAAGTTCCTGATAATTTACTAGATATAGTTATGATAATGATATCATCTTGATTTTGAAGATGTTTTTCTAAAATGTCGTAAACATCTTGAATGTTTGGTTGGCTAGTCTTAATCTTACTACCTTTACGCATCTCTTGATATACTTCATCTAAGCTAATATCAATACCATCACGGAAACTAACACCATTAACATTAACGATTAAGGGAATAATTTCAATTTGATATTTTTCAAAATAAGTTTGTGGTAAATCAGTAGTCGAATCGACAATTAATTTAATCATTTTCTGACCTCTTTTTTATAGATTTTTTAATCATCATTTATAATATTAATATTTGTTATTAATATTATACCATGTATAGTTCAATATAAAAGCAAAACACTCAAGAGAGAAAATAAGGAAAACTACCCATAATATTAATGGTGATAGTTATGCTTGATGTGGATGGTTATTTAGGTAAACTAGGTGATGAGATTAAAAAGAACAACTTTGAGGCACATAAGAAGTTATTCACTTTATGTTATCAGATAAATCGCTTTTGTCAGATTTTTAAATATGAATTAACCGTTGATGAGAATGATCATTACGGTATCGTGGCAACGCTATTATTCTTCAAGTTACATGATACTTATCAAACAGTAGTGTTATTATATCTTTATGGTTTAGATACACAAGCACGCATCTTGAATCGATCAATGTTAGAGGGCTTGTGGGTTCTGAAGAGTTTATATTATCAACCAGAAGAAACTTTTAAGTTATTATTAGAGGATGAGTATTATAAAAAATTAAATCTTCTTCATGATATTCAAAATAATCGTGATTATTTTTATGAATATATAACTAAAAATAATATTATAGACATTAATCAAGAAATTAGAAAACTTGAAGACAAAATGAAAAGTTTAGGAATTAAGAAGGTAAGGAAGATTAATGTTAAAGAAATAGCATTAAATACCGATTCTCATGAAGAATATTATTATATTTATAAGTTACTATGTCGAGATGTTCACGTTGATACAAGGCAGTTAACTGATTATTTTATTACCGATGAAAATGGCAAGATTACTGGTTTTCGTCCTTTTCCTAGCACTAATAATATCGAAGAAATCTTGTTAACGACTGCTGAATTAATCTTAAAAGCAGTTATTTTCGTAAGTAAAATCTTAAATGTTGATAAAAAGGACGAGATAAAGTATTATATTAATCAAATCCAACAATTTTAATGAGGTGTGCTGATGGAAGCAGGAAAGATTTATACATTAACAGTTTTAAGAGAAACGGAAATTGGGTATATTTTAGGCAATCCGAAAACGGTCGATGAAGTGTTTTTACATCGGAATGATTGTGGAAATATTACACCTAAAGTGGGAGAGAAATACCAATCCTTCCTCTATTATGACCATAAAAAGCGGCTATGTGCAACGCTATTAACACCGAAAGTTACCGTTTTTGATTGCGGTTTTGGAACAGTGCGGACGGTTACGCATTTTGGAGTATTCGTGGATATTGGTATTAATAAGGACATTTTGTTAAGCAGTGATGTTTTACCAAAACAAAGACAACTCTGGCCTAAAGAAGGCGATTTGGTGTTTGGTTATTTAGTGAATGATAGTAGTGGTTTATTATTTGAACTAGGATCAAGAGAAGATCTGGAAGAAATTAAGAAAAGCGCACCAAAAGAACTTAAAGGGTTTAAAGCTAAAGGTCGAGTTATTCGGATTGTCGATGAAGGGGTAAATATCTATACTGATGAAGGTTATTTAGGTTTTATTCATAAGAGTCAAATTGAGACACCATTACGGTTAGGACAAGAAGTTATGGGAAGAGTGATTAACGTTAAGGATAATGGGGAAATCAATGTTTCTTTGTTACCACAGAAAGAAATCGCCATAAAAGATGATAAAAAGATTATCTTGGACTACTTAATGAAACATGGTGGAAAAATGCCTCTTGGTGATGAATCTACACCGGAGGAGATTAAACAGGTACTAAATATCAGTAAGGCAAGGTTTAAACGGGCTCTCGGTGCTCTTTTAAAACAAGATAAAGTATATCAATCAATTAGTAAGCGGGAAACATATTTGAAGTAAAAATTTTAATGCCTCCTACATTTTACTGAAGTTATAGTTAGGTAACTTGCAGTAAATAATAAAAGATAAAGGAGGCATTTTTTATGATTGTCAAACACAAAATTATGCGTGTTAATAATGAGGAAGTATTAATTGTATTCTTAGACAGAAACTTAGAAGAGTTTGCGGATGAGTTAGGAGAAAGCCCAGAAGAACGGGAACATAGCCTGAAATCAATGATAAGTGAGTATATTAAGAAGAAGAAACTTAATTTTACAGGAAGTATTGTAAAGATTGTTGTTGGGTCACTTTTAGTAGCCACCTTAACCTTAGGTGCGCAAAAGACTCTTAACGCTGAAGCGAAAGTTACTGATGAGAATATGGTTCATGTGGTAAAAGCGGGGGAATCACTCTGGACCATTTCGCAAAAGACAGGAATACCCATAAATGACTTAAAAGCAATTAATAATATCACTAGTGATGTTATTCATCCTGGGCAAGAACTCCTTTTAAAACCTAATACCGAAATTGGTACTTATATAGTGCAATCAGGGGATTCCTTGTGGAAAATTGCGGATAAATACTCAATGAGCGTAAATGATTTAAAAGAATTAAACAATATAGGCGATACTATTTATCCTGGTCAAAAACTTAAAGTTCTACAAGCAAAAACAAATAAATTTACAGTAAAAAGTGGCGATTCATTATATAAAATCGCTAATCAATATAATACAACTATCGATGCCATAAAAAAACTTAACAACTTAACGAGTGATATTATCCATCCTGGAGATGTTTTGTTAATACCTACTACAACCCAAACAACTCCAACTACACCAGCCAATCCTAAGTCTGAAACTACCGCACGGACAGTAACGATTAAACGTTCTAATGGCTCTTTGCAGACACTTGATTTAGAAGAGTATGTAGTAGGAGTAGTTAGTGCTGAACTAGGTGCTGGCTTCCATGAAGAGGCATATAAAGCTCAAGCTGTAGCTGCTAGAACATATGCAGCGAAAATGATAGAATTAGGACAAACGCTTACTGATACTGATAGTCATCAGGTATACCGCGATAAAACGCAAATTAAAAACAGTTGGGGCGAAAGAGATTTTAACAAGTATTATCCCATCATCCAAAAGGCAGTTAATGATACTCGAGGTGAAGTAATTACTTATAATGGAAAGTACATTGAAGCCTACTTCTTTTCCACAAGCAATGGTAAAACCGAAGAACCAAAATATGTTTGGGGTGGTACGGTCCCATATCTGAAAAGCGTTGATAGTCATTGGGATACCCGTTCACCATACTATTATAAAGTTTCGACCTTCACCTATAGTGAGTTTGCGAACCGCTTAGGAATCTCACCAAATAGTTTATATGCGACGGTGACATCGCGAACTGCCAATGGTAGTGTCAATACGATTAATATTGGTGGGCGTGTTTTTACAGGTACTTATGTCAAGAGTCGCTTAGGGCTTCGCTCAACTGATTTTACTATTAGCTTTAGTAACGGAAAAGTCACAATTGAACAACGTGGTTGGGGTCATGGAGTTGGTTTAAGCCAATATGGCGCTCATTTTATGGCACAAGAAGGTTATACTTACGATCAAATTATTAGGCATTATTATCAAGGTGTGAAAATTGAGAAAATGTAAAAAAAGATGGAACTTATGATTCCATCTTTACTTTTATTTCAAAAGTTGAAGTATATATTTGAGTAGTTTTTTTATATTACTGTATTCTTCTTTAACTCTTTGATAGGAGCTTTTTACATCGATATTAGTTAATTCTCCTAAAGGATGGACAAAGATATCAGTATATTCATTTTCAGTTAAATTTGTCATATTTAAGATATATGCTTTTTTACAAGTATTTTTGTCACTAGCAGTTTGACATGCTTCTATCATTTCATCATAATTTATACCATAAGCACTCATAATTCGTTTATCGTATATCTCGTTAACTTTTTTGATATCATGAACATCGACTTGAAAATAATGGAGGATGAAAAAACAGGTAAGGATGGCTAAAATGGTCTTCATTTAGATCACCTAATATTAGTATAACCAGTTTTTAGAAGTACATAATGTAAAAAAACATTGACAAACATATTGCAAATGGATATTATATTAAATAAATATCGGTATGAAGCATGGTGAAAAGCATGAACTCAAGTTCCCTTGAGGTAGCGAAAGCTGCGATTACAGTCGCGATGACTAGTTCGCGCGAAGAAGAGTACCAAAAAATTGAAGAGTTAAAACTAGCTGGCATTAGGACTTGTGCTGTTGATGTCGGTGGTAATCTGTTAGAATCGATTCCGAAAATCATCGAACGTGCCATTGTGTCTAGTCGAAGAACCAATGTAGTTCAAGACTCCCATGTAACGGAAGGTGCGGTAGCCGGAGCCACGCGCGAAGCAATTATGCAAGTGGCAATGAAAGCGATAGGGTTAAATGTCGGTGGGAAAATTGGGATTGCTCGTAAGGGTGAGCATTTAAGTGTATGTATTTTTATGAGTATTGGATTACTACATCTTAATGAAATTGCGATTGGTTTGGCACATCGATCGATTCCTGAATAATTTAATATTTGGTAGCATGGTAGAATAGTAGCTTTCTTGTGTTTTTGCCTATTCAAAAACTCCTAGAAGCTAGGAGTTTTTTTTGTACCGATAAACAAAAAAAGATAGAATTACGGAGGTTTAGTAGGATGGTAGTGAAGAAAATTTGGATGATTATTCTTGCTATTTGTTCATTAGTATTTTTATTTGGTTGTAAGAAAGAAGATAAGATTAAAATTGGGATTACCCAAATCACCGCTCATGTAGCACTTGATAGTACGCGCGAAGGATTCATCGCAGCGTTAAAAGAAGCAGGTTTTACTGAAGATAAAGTAGAGTTTATCTTCAAGAATGCCTTTGAAGATTTAGGCAACGCTAATCTTATCGCCAGTGAATTCGTGAGTGCTAAAGTTGATCTCATCTTTGCGATTTCCACACCAAGTGCCCTTGCGGTTAAGAATGTGACATTAGAAACGGATATACCAGTACTCTTTTCTGCTGTTACAGATCCTGTTGCGGCTAAACTAGTTGATTCTTTGGAAAAACCAGGCAGTAATATCACAGGCACTAGTGACATGACACCAATTGATAAACAATTTGCGTTAATAAAACAACTCTTTCATGAAGCAACAAAGATAGGATTTGTTTATAATTTAGACGAAGATAATTCATTAGTTCAACTACAAATAGCCCAGGAAGTAGCAGCTAGATTAGGATTAACTGTGCTTGATAGAGGTGTTACGACTTCTAGTGAACTCGCTGATGCAGTGGATGTATTAATACCACAAGTCGATGTAATATACTTACCTAGTGATAATCTGGTTGCAAGTAGTGTACCCATCGTTGTGGAAAAAGCTAATAATGCAGGGATACCAACAGTAGCGAGTGAACGAGGACAAGTTGAAAACGGAGCATTAATAACTGATGGTATTGATTATTATCAATTAGGTTATCAAACTGGTCTTATGGCTGTACGTATTTTAAATGGTGAAAAACCTAGTGATATTCCTGTCGAAACTTTAGAAAACACAGAGATTGTGATAAACATGCAAACCGCAAGAACCTTAAAATTAACATTCCCGCAAGAAATCTTAGATGTCGCCACCCTTATTGAAGAATGATTATCAGTATTCTTGAACAAGGAATAATCTTTGGGATATTAGCACTAGGAGTCTACATAACCTATAAAATCTTGGATTTCCCAGATTTAACAGTAGATGGTAGTATTGTCCTTGGTGCTAGTATTACCGCGATCTTAATCACAAAGGATGTAAATCCTTTTCTAGCAACATTGATAGCGATATTAGGCGGCGTCTTAGCGGGATTATTTACAGGCGCATTACACGTCCATCTTAAATTAAGCAATCTCTTATCAGGAATCTTAGTAGGTATTAGTTTATACTCCATTAATCTCCGTATTATGGGACGTCCTAATCTGCCTTTTTTCCAAAAGAAAAATATCTTTAGTTATGTAAATTTAACTAAAGATTTCGATAAATTATTAACACTTTTGATTATCATCATTATTGTAAAACTATTATTGGATTGGTTTTTGAAAACCCAATTAGGAACGTTACTGCGTATCACTGGTGATAATCCCCAATTAGTAACATCATTAGGAGTAAATCTTGGCAGGATGAAAATCTTGGGATTAATGATGGCAAATGGCTTAGTGGCTTTATCTGGATCACTTCTTGCTCAATACCAACGCTTTTCTGATATCAATGCGGGGATTGGAACAATTGTGATTGGCTTAGCAGCTGTCATTATTGGGGAATCACTATTTAAACTTAAATCTCTGAAAACAACTACACAAGTTATCCTTGGCTCCATAGTGTATAAAGCAATTCAAGCATTTACTCTCAAACTAGGGTTAATTGCGACTGATTTTAAACTTATTACCGCTTTAATCTTAATTGTCATTTTAGGATTATATCATTGGAAACTAGACAAGAAGGTTGAAATGCAATGTTAGAGTTAAGAAAGGTAAACAAATCATTTTATGGTAATAAGGTGTTAATAGACCTTAATTTGACGGTAAATAAAGATGATTTTATCACCATTATTGGTAGTAATGGAGCAGGGAAAACCACTCTATTTAATATCATAAGTGGTAAATATCCTGTTGATTCGGGAGAGATCATTTTAAATAGTCAAAATATTACCAATTTAAAACCACATAAACGCGCTAAAGTCATTCATCGCATCTTTCAAGACCCATTATTAGGTAGTAGTAAATCGCTGACAATATTAGAAAACTTGGCGATTGTCGAAGCTAAAACCACGGGTTTTGGCTTAGATTGTACAGTTAAAAAGAAAAATATTGAAAAATACGTTGATTTACTGAAAATGGTTAATTTAGGATTAGATAAGCATCTTCATACACCTGTAGGATTATTATCAGGTGGACAAAAACAAGCTTTATCGCTCCTTATGGCTATTTTAGCCAAACCACAAATTTTACTGCTCGATGAACACACAGCCGCATTAGATCCAGAAACAGCACAAGTAATTCTCAAAATTACTGAAGACTTAGTGAAACAGGAACAGTTACCGACGCTCATGGTTACCCATAATTTATCAGATGCCTGTCGGTTAGGCAATCGCTTAATTATGTTAGATAAAGGTAGGATAGTTATTGATATTAAGGATGAAGAAAAAGCAAATTTAACGCCTGAATACTTGTTGTCACTATTTAAGAAGCAAAAAGTCGATATTAGTGACGAAACTTTATTTAGTTAACACTCATTAAGAGTGTTAACTTTTTTATATATATAGTTAAAATTGGAAAAATTTGGTTAGTAAAAATTGTCATCGTAATTCCGTTATAGATTAAAATAATTAGCGAAAAATATAAATGGTCATCAATATTGGTAGAAAAATAGGAGGATAATATGAGTAAAGATAAACAAGAAAAGAAAAAGGTAACTAATCTTGAAGTAGGTACACTTGGCACTTCAACTAACAAGCAAAACCAAAGCACAATGCAAAAGAACCAACAACAATATACCAATGAGTTCGCACAAGGAACTGGTTCTTTCGCTAAACAAGCTTACCAAGCGATGAGTGAAGATGCCAAAGCTCGTACAAATGCGGCTAAGCAACAATATAAGATTAAGCAAGACACAGAATTTGCTCAAGGTACAGGGCAAATGAGCCAAGAAGCTCGTTTAAATTCTCAAGAAGCCGCAAAACAAATTAAAAAACAAAGCAACCAAAATCAAAATAACCAATAATTGATGGCCAGAATCTGTTAGCCGTAAGGCTAACAGATTTTCTTTTTGTAAGCGTTCAGACTAAAAAGTGTATTGAATTATTAATCTAAATTGAGTAAACTATGATTGTTATTTTTATTTATAAAAAAACCTGGAAAGTTCACATTTTAGAACTAAGTCATTTTAGGGTGTCTCAGTTAACTTACAGTATGTCCATAAATTAAGTTGGCTTTTCAATATTGAAAAGGCTACCTTAATAAACTATAATATTAATATAATAAACTATAATATTAATATAAGAGTATAACCTAGTACAGAATCGAGTTGAAGTAGAAATGAACTTTGAAGATAAGTTATTACAAATAATAAAATATGAACGTCGAACATTTTATATAACCATCTGTTTTATGATTATCTTAATACCATTTATAGTTTGGTTTTTTGGAGTAGAAAAAACCATCAATTTTTACTTCAGCATTTTAGCGATCCTATTAGTATATTTAGTGCTAGGTGTAATTGCCTATAAAAAATTAAAAATTATCATTAAACTTAAATGGTCGTTGAAAAACTATGTAGAAAACGCTCATGAAGTTCAAGCCTTTTTAAAGAATCGTAGAGCTTCCTTAAAATCACTACAGGGCGAACTTAATTTATATCATTTATATGATGAAGCATTAAAACTTCTGAGTGATATCTTAATTAAAAAATACGCATAAAAGGGTTATCTTGATGATAGCCCTTTTTTAGTTTATTCAAATGAAAATAGCGCATATATTTAGTATATAAATATAAATAAGATTAACGAGGGATTTTATGATTAGAATTATTAGTATTAAGAATGATTTTGCTAATAGAATACTAATAAAGATGGCAACTGATTTACATAACTTAAAGAAAGATCTTAATATAATCTATAATAAAGCTGATGATTGGGATAGGGAGGTAAATTGTCAAGACTTAATTATTCTGATTAAAGGGTGTAACCAAGGATATATTCCAGGTACAGTTACCATGTTTAAAGTAAGTAAAGAAAATAACTGTAAGCATGGTAATGTATATGTGATTCAGATTGAAGTAAGTGATGAAACAAAACTTCAAAAAGAACTCCATGATATTGCGTTAGATGTTTTTCACATCATTAAGAAAATCATAGAAGATTATGAGTTACTTCATAATCACTAAAACTCATTAATATCTAAGTTATGATAGTGTATAATTATAAGTAGTATTTTTGTATAAAAGGGTGGTAATATGTGTTAGATAAGTTTTAAAAAAGAGGGATTACAGGCAAATACTCTTCCGTATTACTTTCTCTTTTTATGTTAATACATGATTTAGAGAAAAGGATTTCCATTATACTACTTACTTAAATCGTTTTTAACTTGGTATTTCTTAATAAACAATACATCAATAGGCTTAAAAGATACAAATAAGAAGGATAAAACCTAATATAATTGATAGGTAAACATACCATCGATAATATCCATAGCAACAACGCCTTACTGGAAAACCATAGTAACAACGAAAGCGGCGGTAATAAAGATATTTTAATATCATCCAAGGAAACATAATCTCACCCCTTTTCAGTATATCAAAATAGGAGGAATTATGATAAATACAAAATCACTAGAAAGTGTCCATAAAAAAACTTTTTTTGGTTTACGAAATGTTGATCATCTTTACAATTTAAACAGAATCCCAAATACCATCATTAGTAAATTTGGATATGAAAAAGAAAAGATATTACCAACTGACGTTTTTTTAGGTAGTAACAAAACTTACAATAAAATTATCCTCTTTGTGCTTGATGCATTTGGTTATAACCAATACGAGCGCTTAAAAGACCACCACCCTTTCTTCAAATGGGTTACCGGTAGTGGGGTTGTAAGCAAATTAACTACCCAGTTTCCTTCCACTACTACCAATAATATCACTACTTTACAAGCGGGATTACCAGTAAGTGAAACAGGTATTTATGAATGGTACATATATGAACCAATCATCGATGCGGTATATAATCCTTTGACATATCGCTATGCTTATACTAAAGATGAGGTAAAAGAAAACTATGATCAATTATTACCATTTACAACAATCTATGAAAAACTACCTGTAAAAAGTTATATCTTTCAGTTAAATCGTTTTTGTGAATCTCCATATTCATTCTGGATGAGAAAAGGTAGTGAAGTTATTAGTTATACTAGTTATCAGGAAGGATTAGAAAGACTAGTTGATGTTGTAAATAAGGATGAGAGAAGTTATTGTTACTTTTATATCGGCGATTTTGATGATGCTTGTCATGATTTTGGCCCAGATTCTTATGAAGCGCATAAGTGTATTACAGATATCTTTAATGCGCTAGATAAAGCAATTAAAAAGATAAAAGATAATCAAGAAGTATTAATTATGATAACTGCTGATCATGGACAAGTACCAATTGATCCCACAAAAACCATTTATATAAATACTAAATTCCCAGAAATCTTACAATATGTTAAACGCAATAAAATTGGTGAATACTTAGCTCCATGTGGTTCTTGTAGGGATTTATTTTTACATGTTTATCCAGAACGTCTAGATTTTGTCATTAGTTTTCTAAAAGATAAACTTCAAGATAAAGCTGAAGTTTATCCTACTACTGAACTATTAAATGCTGGTCTTTTTGGGGATAATCCTTCCCAAAGGTTACTAGAAAGACTAGGTAATATTGTCATCTTACCCAATGATAACTTAACTGTTTTTTGGTATGAAGAAAGTAAATTTCAGGTTAAACACTTAGGTATGCATGGCGGTCTAACCAGCACGGAAATGGAAGTACCCTTATTGGTGTTACCATAAGAAAAACCCCTCTTATGTTATTATACCTATAAAGTAGACACTAAATAAAAAAGTTTACTTTATAGGTATTTTTCATTATAATGAGACTAATAATGAGTTGGAGGATATATTGATATGAAGATAAAATTTAAAGAGTATGTCGAAGAACATAGAAAAGAATTAGAAAACAATCCATACGTATCTAAAGTGAGTAAAACTATTCA